>JBDKSY010000425.1:0-4800 GCA_039680395.1 Anaerolineaceae bacterium
TCCAGTGAACACTCATGTCAACGCAGGTGACCGGATCGGGCACCCTTCTTGTGAAGGAGGTGTCTCGAATGGCACTCATGTTCATATGGCACGAAAATATAATGGTGAATGGATCCCTGCTGACCAGAGCATCCCGTTTGTCCTGGATGGCTGGGTATCGCAAGGTACAGGGATAGAATATAATGGTTACCTGGTAAAGAATGAAAAAGTTGTTGAAGCCTGGGATAGTCGTAAACCAGAAAATCAAATTCAGCGGTAAAAAAAGGGCTATCCTTTTATTCCTTCTTTTTACCTGGGGCATTCCTGCTTTGGCGTGTACCCGTAGCGTGAAATACCCTGACGATCCTGCCACCAGCTTTCCCATTTCTACGCTTCCAGCCACACAAATCGCTGAAATCTCTCCAGAAACAACAGCTGATCCCGTAATAACATCCGATCCTGTTACCCCTACTGTTGATCTGACCACTTCTCCAACTCCTGCACCTCCTGTTCTCTACTACACGCAAGCGGGGGATACGTTGCCTGTTCTTTCAGTCAGGTTCAACGTAAACCCAGATGAGATCAGTTCGCCAGAAGTATTACCTGCAACTTCGCTTCTCAAACCAAATTTGCTTTTGATCATTCCTAGCCGGCTGGGAAACACAACACCCGCAGATCTTCTTTTTCCTGATAGCGAAATTGTTTATTCTCCTTCGGCCATTAATTTTGACATAGATGCATTTGTTAATGAGGCTGGCGGTTATCTCTCCACTTACACCCAATGGGTATCGAATAAAACCTTATCAGGTGCCCAGGTGATCGAAAAAGTCGCCATCGAAAATTCCATCAATCCCAGAATGCTTCTGGCGTTGCTGGAATATCAGAGCAATTGGGTGTATGGCCAACCCGCAAACATGGCACAGGCTGAATACCCAATGGGTTATATTGATCATGCATATAAAGATCTTTATCAACAACTTGCCTGGGCTGTCCAACAATTATCTATTGGATATTATGGCTGGCGGGCTGGTCTGCTAACCGAGTTATGTTTCTCCAATGGTGAAACTCTCCGTCTTGCACCCAATTTAAATGCAGGTACAGTTGCCATCCAATATATGTTTTCCAAGCTATATTATTCGCAACAGTGGGCAGGAAATCTGTACTCGCCTGACGGGCTGACTGCCTTACATGAAAGAATGTTCGGAAATTATTGGGTGCGGGCACAAACTGTTGAACCTCTTTATCCTACCGATCTCAGCCAACCCGAATTGGAATTACCTTTTTATGCAGGAATGATCTGGAGTCTGACGGGAGGTCCCCATTCAGCCTGGGGAAAAGATGGTGCTCTTTCAGCGTTAGATTTTGCCCCTGCTGCCAATGAAAATGGCTGTGTGGAATCATTAGAGTGGGTTACCGCATCAGCACCTGGTATCATTACTCGCTCTGAGAATGGCGTGGTGGTTCTAGACCTGGATGGCGATGGAAATGAACAGACCGGATGGGCAATCATGTATCTCCATATTGCCACGAATGACAGGGTAGCTGCAGGAACGAAGCTCCCACTGGAAGGGAAAATTGGCCATCCTTCCTGTGAAGGTGGCCTTGCCACTGGTACCCATGTGCACATGGCCAGAAAATATAACGGAGAGTGGATCCTTGCTGATGGACCTATGCCATTTGTCCTCAGCGGGTGGACTGCTCATAATGGATTGGCTCCCTATAAGGGTAATCTGACAAAGGGTGATATGATTGTCACAGCCAGCACAGTTGGATCATATGAAAGTCGTATTTCAAGGTAATAAAATCAGTAGAGAATTCAAGCAATGGTTGGTTTCATTTTCGGGGATCTTGATCCTGATCACATCATCCGGATGTTTTCGTTCTTTGGATGAAAATGGTCTGCCATCAACGGATCTTACTCCTACTATCGAAGCAACAGTTCAAAACCTTCCTACACCTTTACCAACCAGGCCTGAATATGCACCTGGCGAGCAAGTGGATTATATCTGCCAGACAGGTGATAATCTCCCTGCTCTGGCTGCCCGCTTTAACACCTCCGAATTGGAAATCCGCCAGGCAAATGACATCCTCCCCAAGGATGTAACGACTCTTCCGCCAGGTTTGCCGCTGAAGATCCCGATCTATTATCGTGCGCTCTGGGGAACTTCCTATCAAATCATCCCTGATGGTCTATTTGTTAACGGTCCTGCACAAGTGGATTTCGACCCGGTAGCTTTTGTTGATTCAACATCAGGTTGGTTGAAGAGTTATCGTGTCTGGTTTGCTGATGCCTGGTATCAGGGTGGTGAGATCATTCAATATTTTTCAGATTACTACAGCATTTCTCCCAGATTGCTGCTGGCTTTGATCGAATATCAGGCAGGAGGATTGACTGACCCGGTAATGCAGGTTTCAGAAGATTCCCCATTGGGAATGAATGATCCAATGCGGGTTGGTCTGGTTGAGGAACTTTTATACATCACCAACTTCCTCAACAATGGGTATTATGGCTGGAGAACAGGAGAATTGATCTCCTTTGAGCATAACGATAAACGGCTGGAGTATCCTGACCCCTGGCAGAATGCTGCTACAGTGGCACTTCAGCGATATTATGCCAAAGTATTGGATTCCAGCGCATACACTCTGGCAGTATCTGGTGAAGGGTTGGCGAAAACTTATGCTTCACTATTTGGAGATCCCTGGCAAAGCAATACCGATCATATTCCAGGCAGCTTAACCCAGCCAGAAATGAGCCTTCCCTTTGCCATTGGTTTTTCCTGGGCGTTTACTGGTGGCCCGCATACGGGCTGGGGAGATGGTGCTCCTCTGGCTGCCATTGACTTTGCACCTCCCAACGTGGTGGGTGGTTGTTCTCCCACAACAGAATTCGCTACTGCTATGGCAGATGGCGTGATCTCCAGGACTGGTGATGCGCTTGCCATATTGGACCTGGATGGTGATATGGATGAACGCACCGGATGGGTGGTTCTCTACCTCCATCTGGCCAATGACAGCCTTCCCAAAGTAGGTACCGTATTGAAAAAAGGAGATCCGATTGGTGTTCCTTCTTGCGAAGGTGGTCAGGCAACAGGCACCCATGTACACATCGCACGAAAATATAATGGAGAATGGATCTCCGCTGCTGGTGTTCTGGCTTTCAACCTGGATGGTTGGATCGCATACAACGGAGCTGCCGAATACATGGGCGAGTTGAAGCGGTTCAGCCGCACAGTTATTGCCTGCCAATGTTCAGATATCAACAGTCAAATACAAGCGGGGCAATAGCTCAGACCCATAAATTATTTAATTAACACATATAGAAAATCGAGACTATCTGGATGCAGACAGTCTCGATCAATTCTAGTAGCAATTTAGTCTTAAAGGATAGTGATGGTATGGGAGATTGGCACTGCTTTGCTTAACATTGCATGAGCTGAGCAATATTTCGTTGTCGAAAGTTCTACAGCTCGTTCCACAGCGGCCGGATCAATGCTGTTTCCCTTAACAATATATTCCATCACGATGCTGGTAAATACTTTTGGATGTTCTTCTGCTCTTTCAGCATGTATCTTGACCTCGAAGTTTGTGATATCCTGTCGCTTCTTTTTCAAAATCGAAACAACATCCATTGCGGTACATCCAGCCAGGCCTACTAAAAGTAGTTCCAGAGGTTTGAACCCATCATTATCACCCCCGAAATCCGGTGTTGTTCCAACAGGTACAGTAAATCCGGTATCGGCAGTGCCATCAAAACTCATTCCCCTTTTCCATACAAGCTGAGCATCCATCTTCACCTCACTTCTTGAGAACCTTAGCGATCTCCTGGATCAGGTCTGCAGCAGGCACAGAACCAAGAACCTCTCCAGCACCATGATTGATGTTGGTATGAGGAACCCCATGAACATGAAATTGATCAGATAATTCTGGAAATTCTCTTGCCTGCACCATTTCCGCATTCACTTTATCAGAGACCATTGCCATTTGAAATGCCAGCATCACGGCTGGAGAGCAATAAGGTCAGGTAGGTGTAACAAAAACTTGAAGATGAACAGGTTCCTTTAGATCCTTTAAAAACGCAATCGTTTCTTTTTCAAGGCCTTGCTCACCTTTGGATACCATTAGAATGGTTTGGATAAATGTTTCAAATTCCATCCCAGAGGGTACACCATAAAAGCGAATTCCATGATCAATCAATGAATCACCATCCTGCACACAGACTGCAATGGCAGGGGTTTTATCAATGAGATATTTTTCTGCTGTTTTAGCGTCCTCTTCCAGCGAGGACTGTTTGATAATGATCTTATCAGTGGTGGATGCAACTTCTTTTAATAATTGAATTGTCTGTTCGCAATTATCACAAAGTTCCTTCTTATCACTAAAAAATAATAAAACCACTGGTTTTTCCAGCTCATGAAATATTTCAGATAATTGCTTATGAATATCTTCATTCAATAAATTTGCCATTCAATATCCTCCAAAATTTTTCTTCAGGTTGCTCTCCTACAGAGAGAAGGATAAGTTATCAGGTGCTTCCACCTGCATCACTAAAGCTACATTTTGGACACACCAACATCAATGTAGAAGTGATCTCTAGGTATGCCTGGTGGCATTGTGGGCAGAGAATACAGACTAGTTTAGAAATAGAATTTTCAGTATTCTCCTGTGCAATATTTCTGTCGTATGCATTACCCTTAATAAATGGGGAAGCCGTCAAAGCTTGATCCTCAAAAGATGACTATACTAACAGCCAATTTGGTAAAGCATCCAGGTCTAAAGGGTCGCGCACCCCACTGATAAAGCGATAATACCCGGCTGTTGCAA
>JBDKSY010000426.1:0-9073 GCA_039680395.1 Anaerolineaceae bacterium
GGTATTAATTTACCTCTGGTATAATTCTCTTTCATTACTTTGTAATACCCTGGAGTATGCATGTCTACACCATTAGATTTTCAGTCAATTATTCTTACCTTGCAGCGTTTCTGGTCAGAGAACGGCTGCCTGATCTGGCAGCCATATTACACCCAGGTCGGTGCAGGTACGATGAATCCCGCAACAGCCCTGTGCGTTCTTGGACCTGAACCCTGGAATGTAGCATACGTGGAGCCTTCTGTTCGGCCTGATGATGGCCGGTATGGAGAAAATCCCAATCGTCTGCAGCAGCATACTCAATTTCAGGTCATTCTCAAACCAGATCCAGGTAACCCGCAGGAGATCTATCTTCACTCACTTGAAGCGCTGGGAATTGATCCTCGCAAGCACGATATCCGTTTCGTAGAAGATAAATGGGAAAGTCCGGCTTTGGGTGCATGGGGCCTGGGATGGGAAGTCTGGCTGGATGGTCAGGAGATCACCCAGTTCACCTATTTCCAGCAGGCCGGTGGGCAGGTGCTCGACCCAGTCTCGGTTGAAATCACCTATGGACTGGAAAGGATCGCCATTGCACTGCAGGGAGTGCATAGTTTTCGTGATATTCGATGGAGTCCGTCTCGAACGTACGGCGATGTTCATTTGCAGGGCGAACAGGAGCACAGCAAATATTATTTTGAAGTTGCCGATGTTGAACGGTTACGGAAAATGTATGCTTTATTTGAAGAAGAAGCTCGTGCTGCACTGGATCAGGAACTGGTGTTGCCGGCTCATGACTACATCCTGAAATGCTCTCATACCTTTAATATTCTTGACACGCGCGGCGCCATTGGTGTGACCGAACGCCAGCAATTCTTTGGACGGATGCGTGACCTTTCGCGCAAAGTATCTGAGTTGTATCTCGAAAAACGGCAGAGACTTGAATTCCCCTGGTTGGAAAACGCGACTACCACAACAGCAACTACGGTAATAAAACCAAAAACAGTGGCAGGGAAAATTACCGGAGAGAAGGCTCCGTTCCTGTTTGAAATTGGAACGGAAGAACTCCCTGTGGCAGACCTGGCTTCCGCGACAGATCAATTGAGAGAAAAGGTTCCGGGATGGCTGGATGCCTGTCACCTCAGTCATGGCGATATCGAGGTGTTTGGCACACCCCGCCGGCTGGTAGTATATGTGAATAACCTGGCTGCATCGCAGCCAGATCAAGAAGTGGTTTTCAAAGGTCCACCTGCTGCGCGTGCGTTTGATGCACTGGGGGTTCCCACACCTGCAGCTGAAGGCTTTGCACGCAGCAAGGGGTTGGAGGTATCTGCTCTACAGGTAAAAGAAATTGATGGCGGTAAGTATGTTACGGCAACCATCCATGAAAAAGGCAAGGATACCATCACCGTGCTTTCTGGTCTCCTGGCTGATTGGGTGGCTTCTATCAAGTTTGACAAATCTATGCGCTGGAACAACAGCGGGATCGCTTTTTCACGACCCATCCGCTGGCTGCTGGCTTTATTTGGTGGATCTGTCGTGCCATTCACATACGCCGGGCTTACCTCTGATCGGGTAACACGTGGATTGCGTTTTTATTACCCTGAAGAATTTACCGTTGAACAACCTGATGCATACTTTGATTTTCTCAAAAAGCAGGGCATCATTCTGGATAGCGCAATCAGGCGCAAGGTGATCGTAGAACAGGTGACCGCACTGATGAAGGAAGTTAAGGCAGAACCAATTCTGGATGATGCGCTTTTAGATGAAGTGACCATGCTGGTGGAAGTGCCCACTGCATTACGCGGTGAGTTTGAAAAAGAAAGACTGCAGCTTCCTAAAGAAGTGCTGGTTTCTGTTATGAAAAAGCATCAGCGATATTTCCCGGTGCAGGATAAAGAGGGGAAATTGCTTCCTTTCTTCATTGCTGTTCGAAATGGCGATGAGCAGAGTCTGGATGTGGTTGCAGATGGAAATGAGCAGGTGATCCGGGCTCGCTTTGCAGATGCTGCCTTCTTCATCAGAGAAGATTTGAAAACAGCGTTACCTGTTTATCTTGCCAGGCTGGATACACTTGCATTTCAACAAAAATTAGGTTCCATGCTGGCAAAAACACAACGCATAGAAAAACTGACCACAGTACTGGCGGAACATCTTGCTTTATCTGAAGCAGAGGTAAAAACCGCTGTGCAGGCTGCGCATTTATGTAAAGCTGACCTGGTATCTCACATGGTGGTGGAAATGACATCCCTGCAGGGAGTGATGGGAAGATATTATGCTCAGAATGCTGGTGTTGACGATGCTATCGCAAACGCCATTTACGAACATTATCTTCCTCGTTTCGCGGGCGATTCTCAACCCACCCATCAAGCTGGGCTGGTGATCGGTCTGGCTGACCGGTTGGATAGCATCGCCGGGTTGTTCGCTGCCGGGCTGGCACCCAGCGGTACCAAAGACCCCTTCGCTTTACGACGCAGTGCATTAGGGCTGGTGCAGAACTTGATTGGTTGGAATGTGGATTTCGATCTCACCTATGGGTTACAGCAGGCTGCTGGCAACTTGCCAATCAAAGCAGATGAAAAGGTGTTGCGTGATTGTCTGGAATTCATTTCTGGCCGGATGCGTAGCATGTTCCTAGACCAGGGCTTCCGCTATGATGTGGTGGATGCAGTATTAGCTGTCCAGCAGAAGAATCCCGCTGCTGCTGCCAGAGCCGTCAAAGCATTGAGCGAATGGGTAAATAAGCCCGATTGGAACACCATTTTACCCGCTTACTCACGATGCGTCCGCATCACGCGCGACCAGAAACAGGACTATGCGATCACCCCACAAAGCATTACTGATCCTGTGGAAAAAGGATTACTCGCTGCCATCCAGCAAGCTGAATCTGCACCACGCGCAAATGGATCAGTGAAGGATTTCTTTGCTGCTTTCACTCCCATCATACCGGCCATCAATCGCTTTTTCGATACAGTGCTGGTGATGTCTGAAAATGTCGAAGAACGAGCCAACCGCCTGGGAATGCTGCAGCATATCGTCAGGTTGGCTGATGGTGTGGCTGATTTTTCCAAATTGGAAGGTTTCTAAAGAGAGTTAAGGCGAGGTGTACATCTCCTCGCCTTTTTTGACCGTTGTTCATTCGAAGAAGTTAGTAAAATACCGCCTTAGTAAAAGGAAATGAACATGCGTACCGAGATTGTTCTTCTTCTCTTTTTTACTTTGTTAATGTCAGGAATATTTGGAATTCCGGGTATTTTTACCATCATTCGATTCTTCATGTTAAGGGGCAGGTATAGCATCAACTCCAAATGGTCAACCGTTGAAGGAATAGTTAAGGATGCCCACCTGGAGCGAATAGAAGAACCCGCGGCTTATGGCGGTCACGATATCTATTACAAACCAGTGATTGAATATACTTATGTGGTAGATGATTATACTTTTACCACCACACAACTCGATTTTGGCTCCCGCAAGCTTTCCTTAAGCAAAGCGCAGGACATTTTAAATCACCACCCGGTGGGATCTAAAATCCCTGTGTTTTTCAACCCGGTGAATGCATCTGAAGCCACTGCAAAAGTAACCAGCAGCGCAGCAAATATCTGGCTGATCGCTGGAATAGTGCTGGTGATCTGCAGCCTTTGTGTTGCATGCAGTGGTATCGGTTTATTGATCCGGGTTTTGACTATTGATTAAAATACATTAACACAGGATGAATATCGTTTGAAAAGGGTGCTTTAAGCAATCATGTGAGCCTGTTCGTTCAGGTTACAATTTATCTTGCAGAATTCCCCAATGCAATGTTCAATTCTGTATTGGGAGATAGAAAATGAGGAGAGCTCATGCCTGAAGAAGATCCCAGAATTACTACATTACGTGCAATGCGCGAAAAAGCCCGGCAGGCTGGAGGCGAAGATCGTATTGCCAAACAGCATGCCAAAGGGAAATTAACTGCCCGTGAAAGACTGGATATCCTGCTTGACCCCGGTACCTTCACTGAGCTGATGCCCTTTGCGGTGCAACAGTTCGATGAGTTAAGTGTCAGTGATGAAAAATACCTGGGTGATGGTGTGGTAACTGGTTACGGCAAAGTAGATGGACGCACCGTTTATGTGTATGCCCAGGATTTCACCATCCAGGGCGGTGCTTTAGGGGAAATGCAGTCACGGAAGATTTGCCGCACCATGGATTTGGCAGCCTCTGCAGGTGCGCCAATTATCGGTTTGATCGATTCTGGTGGTGCCCGGATCCAGGAAGGTGTACGGTCATTGGGTGGCTATGCTGAGATATTCCGGCGAAATGCCCTGTATTCCGGCGTCATTCCCCAGATCAGCCTGATCATGGGTCCCTGCGCAGGTGGAGCTGCCTATTCCCCGGCGGTGACTGATCTGATCATCATGGTCGAGAAAAGCTCCTACATGTTCCTCACCGGCCCAGAAGTGATCAAATCCGTTACCGGTGAGATCATTGATTCTGAAGGTTTGGGTGGCGCTGCCGTCCATCTGGGTGTCAGTGGCACAGCTCATCTTACCGCTAAATCAGAACAGGACGCTTTAGCCCTGGCTCGGAAAGTTCTGGGGTATTTGCCATCCAATAATGTGGAAAATCCACCGGTTGTTTCTGGTGTAGATCAAATCCCATTCGATGAGACCCTTAACCATATTGTGCCTGTTGATCCATCTATTGCCTATAACATGCATGAAATTATCGGTCGTATCGTTGATAGCGGCAGTTTTGTAGAGTTGCTGGCAACGTTTGCCTGCAATGCAGTGATCGGGTTTGCCCGTATTGGTGGTTTCCCGGTAGGTATCGTTGCGCAGGAACCCAGCGTAATGGCTGGTGTGCTCGACATTGATTCAGCAGATAAGATCGCAAGGTTTGTACGTTTGTGCGATTGCTACAATCTGCCAATCATTACCTTCGTAGATTCTCCGGGCTTCCTGCCGGGTATTGATCAGGAACACCGCGGAGTCATCCGGCACGGCGCCAAAGTTTTGTTTGCATATTCAGAGGCAACCGTTCCAAAGATCAGCATCATTACCCGAAAAGCATACGGCGGTGCCTATGTGGTTATGAGCAGCAAATACATGGGTTCTGACCTGGCGTATGCCTGGCCAAGCGCTGAGATCGCTGTCATGGGTCCTGAAGGTGCTGCCAATATCCTTTACCGCAAGCAGATTGAAGCTTCTGAAAACCCCAATGCTGAACGTGCCCGCCTGACGGATGATTATCGCAGCCAGTTCCTCAATCCTTATGCAGCAGCCAAAGCTGGTTATATTGACGATGTGATCGAACCTTCAGAAAGCCGCAGCAGGATCATTACTGGCATTTCTGCACTACGTGACAAGCATGAAAATCTACCCGTGAAAAAACATGGCAATATGCCAGTTTAACGACCAGGAGATACTATGGCAGAAACATTAGAAAATGCTCTCTTGATCGCCGGCATTGGCATGGGATTGGTATTTCTTTCCCTGATATTGCTATGGTGGTTGATGGAAGCCACTGTCAGGTTGTTTAAGGAGCGTACGAAAGAAAAAGAAGTCGAGGAAGCTCCCGCAGAAAGTTCACCGCTTGCTGCTGGAGAACCAGTCATTGATAAAAAGAAACGAGTGGCTGCTGCAGCGGTAGCTCTTGCCCTGGCTGCCAGTCAGGCAAGCCATCACCCAGATGAAGAAAGTGCTCCTGTCAGTCCCTGGCAGGTGGCTTTACGCAGCCGTAGTTTCAGCAATCGCAGTGCTGCATTTGGTCGAAAACCAAAAAGGAATAACCCATGAAATTCCGCGTAACCATAGAAGATCAGACTTATGATGTTGAAGTTGGAAACCTGCAAGCCAGACCAGTGATGGTAATGGTAGATGGAGATAGTTTCTCCGTCTGGCCAGAAAGTGGAGAAACCCACACAGCCGCTACGGCTTCTGCGACCGGTGCGCCATGTCCTTCTCCTGTTCAACCTGTCATTCGCACTGCAGAAGCTGCTTCTACGAAAACAGTCCTTGCTCCTATCCCAGGAACGATCGTTGGCGTGAGTGCGAAACCTGGTGATAGTGTTCAGGTTGGACAAGTGTTATGTACGCTGGAAGCAATGAAGATGAAAAATGCCATCCGTGCCACCAGGGCAGGGACCATTGCTAAAGTGTTTATTGCCAATGGTGATTCTGTGAAGCACGGTCAACCACTGGTCGAGTTTAGCGATTAAGGCGGCAATATGGACTTTTCGTCATTAGTTCAGGAAATTACCCGTGGATTTTCCAGTTTCTACTGGGGCAACCTGGTAATGATCATTGTGGGGGGTGTTCTCATCACGCTGGCAATTGTGAAAGAATACGAACCCGTGCTCCTTCTCCCCATTGGGTTTGGCTGTATTCTGGCAAACCTTGGGATGAGTAATGAACATGGAATGTTCCAGGTATTGTATGCCGCAGGAATAGAAACCGAATTATTCCCTCTGCTTATTTTTGTAGGTGTTGGGGCAATGATAGATTTCAGGCCTTTGCTTGCAATGCCACAAATGGCTTTATTAGGAGCAGCGGGTCAATTCGGTATTTATGGCACGCTACTGCTGGCAGTATTGATCGGTTTCCCGTTGAATCAAGCTGCTTCCATCGGTGTGATCGGCGCCATTGATGGCCCTACGGCAATATTTGTTACCAGCAAGCTGGCTCCCGAAATGCTGGGGCCAGTTGCTGTGGCAGCGTACTCTTATATGAGTTTGATCCCTATCATCCAACCGCCGATCATGAAATTGATGACCACCCGGAAAGAACGGCTGATCCGTATGGAGTACACTGCCAAACCAGTTTCCAAGCTGGCGGTGATCTTATTCCCCATTGTTGTAACCATCGTCATCAGCCTGATCGCACCAGACGCCGCCCCCCTGATCGCCACCTTGATGCTGGGCAATCTGCTGAAGGAAAGTGGTGTAGTGGATCGTTTGAGCAAAGCAGCCCAAAATGAGATCATCAACATTACCACGTTGTTTCTGGGGCTAACGATTGGTTCAACTATGACAGCGCAGAGCTTTTTGAACATGCAAACGCTGGCAATCCTGGGATTAGGGCTGCTGGCATTTGTTCTGGATACCATTGCTGGGCTGTTATTTGGCAAATTTATGTCATTTGTTAGTGGTGGAAAAGTGAACCCGTTGATCGGCGCCTGTGGTATCAGCGCCTTCCCTATGGCGGGACGTCTTTCAGCTAAAATGGCTCAGGATGAAGATTATGACAACTTCATCCTGATGCATGCAATGGGTTCAAATACGGCAGGCCAGTTGGGCAGTGTTATTGCAGGAGGTCTGCTGCTGGCTCTGGTGTCGGGATTGCTATAACCTTATCCAGCCAATCTGGAGAAATTGGGGGCTAATTGTGCATTCATTTGCGCCTCGCTGATGGCGGCGAGGCGTTCAATTTCCGCCATAATGGTTCTGGTAACTTCTCTCACATAATCACGGTCTTCAACATCTCCATGAAAGTACATGGGTTCGCCAAAAGTAATGGTGTAAGGTCCATTGAAATACCAGTGTGCAGGTACTTCTTTATCTCCAGATACCATTTTCAAAGTTTTGATACGGGTGCGTTGAATGTGAATACCTGCAGGGATAATGGGGGCGCCAGTAGCAATTGCCAGACGGGCAGCACCAGTATGTGGTTCGGAAAAGCCACCTTCCATTGGGCTGATTTCGCCTTCGGGAAAGAGCATAACATTGTGCCCGTTGTAGAGTGCTTCAATAGATCGTTCAAAAGCAGGTCTACCACTCGCTTTTTCGACACAGATAAATCCCATTCGCCTTAACAATCTGCCAAATGGCCGAATGTTAAAGACCTCTTCAGCTATAAGGATATGCGAGTATTGGCGTAGAACCATTGAAAGCAAGAAAGGATCGCTAACACTCGGGTGATTGGCTGTCAGGATCTTGGCGCCTTTTGGAATACTTGTTGAATTATTTACTTTCAAGTTAAGGCGAATAGTTACATAGGATCCTAAAACAAGAAAAGCCAACCAATAAAGAAGTGTTTCTATAATCATAAATCCTCTGGTATAAACAGAATTCGAGCATACCGATAAAGGATACCTGGTAAAGTGTTTTCCTAGAAGTCTCTCAGGATAGATTTATTCGGCGGAAAAGTCATACTGCGATGTGCACATACTATGACAATTCTCATACTTGTTACAACACTTTATGTAAAGAAAGGATACTTTTAAGAGATAGACGGCGAACCCTGAAAAAGGTATACTCATAGGTATCAATTAGGAGGCAACGTGCCAAAACAGACTTACCAATTAGAGCCAAATGGACCCGCACGATTGGAAATATCCTGGGCGGCGTTCTGGAAGAATATTTCCGTTAAATTGGATGGCGAAGAAATCGGAACATTTAGCAGTCAAGCAGAATTTCAAACAGGAAAAAGATTCGATCTGCCAGATGGAAAAAAGCTGACTGTCAGATTGACGAAAAGCTTCTTTGGTTCAGACGTTCAAATTTCGTATAATGGGAAACCTCTTCCTGGCACATCCGCACACCCCGAAACCCGCATACGGTCAAGCTATATGCTGCTTTATTTCTGGGGAGGACTGGAAGTTCTATTTGGGCTCCTGATGATATTTACTACCAAGAATTATTCCTTATCTTCATTCAATATGATCTCAACCATGCTGGGTCTGGTGTACATTCTTTTGGCAAGAATGGTACAGAAACGGAATTTATGGGCACTGATTGCTTCCATTGTTCTTTTTGTTGGAAGCGCAGCGTATGAGGCATTAGTCGCCACTTCAGCAGGTCAATCTCCCGATATGTTCCGCCTGTTGATCCAGGCATTTTTAGTTTATTATCTCTATCAGGGAATTGGCGCTCTGAAAAAGGAAAAAGAGGAAGGTCCAGATTCACAGCTTTAGTCTGGAACGGATGATCCGCAGAATGGATTGAACCTCAGGAATTTTCATTATAACTACCAGGATTCCATAAACGAATACACCAATTGCAACCCCGCCGAGAGTTTGAATGGCGGGGTGCATATTTTGTCCCACCTGCATCCAGCCAAACAACGCGGCTGCCATGATCACTGTTGCCAGGCTAACCAATCCTACATTTCGCCAGATGGCT
>JBDKSY010000427.1:0-3215 GCA_039680395.1 Anaerolineaceae bacterium
TGGCACAACATCAAAAGACCTTACCACTTTCCTGCAGAAGCATACCGCCGCCGTCAAAATGGGGATGGTGATCCTGTTCCTGGGGTTGGCGATCTGGCTGGGTGTTTCTCTGCTTTCGTAAGAGAAACCTCCAAATTCACAAAAGGAAGAAAGATTCTTCTAATACATATTTTGCAGAGCAATCCAGATCACAAGAATTCCGAGATTTTTCAAAATTTCGGAATTCTGTTTATTACAGGATTGTTTCGTTCTGCAAAGAACGCAGGGTGAAGCAATGACAATTATAAGTAGAGGTTAAATGACGGGGAAAATTATTGGGTTGTTTGTTCAGGAGGGCCATCCCCTTCGCTAAACCCGATAAATGACAGACGACTCACCACAAAAATCACAAAACACACAAAAAGAAATCCATCACCATTATCGTTTTTATGAAAATAACCAAACTCACGACCCCCTTCCCAACCTTCCCCCAAATCTAAAAAACTGGATTTAGGGGAAGGAGCCTGATTTCCTCTCCATTTCCGGTTTTGGAAATGGAGAGGGTGCCGCAGGCGGGAGGGGCAATCTTTCATTATTTTATTCAACCTGCAAAGAACGCAGGATCCGCAATGACAGTTTTTAAGGAGGGGTTTACCGCAGGGGATTTCAGCCCAAAAAATAGCATTTACCTCAAAGGACACAAAGAATAATTTTTCATTTTGTGTTTTGGGTGTCTTACGTGATAATCATTCTTCTTCGGGTATGCGCATGGAATGCCATTGCGCACAAACAACCCATCCGTCTTCCCCCAGTGGAAAACCCACCGTCATCATCGCCTTACAATAACGACGGTGGGTTATATAGTAAGCCTTAAAGTGTTTTCAGGAATTTCTCTATCCTGACCAAAGCCTGTTCGATCTTTTCATATGCAGTTGCGTAGGAGGCACGGGCAAACCCTTCACCCCCTGCACCAAAATTGTGTCCTGGGATCATCGCCACATGTTGCTCCTGCAGCAATCGCGTGCAGAAAGTCTCATCATCCAATCCACAAGCGCTCACCCTGGGGAAACAATAGAAAGCACCTTTAGGTTCAAATGTGGGTAGACCTAATTGGTTAAAACCACCAACGATCAACTTTCGGCGGCGATCATATTCCTCTACCATCTCTACTACGAATTCCTCACCAATACGCAGAGCTTGCAAAGCGCCAGCCTGTGCAGTAGAAGGTGCAGACATGATCAGGTATTGGTGGATACGCAGCATCCCTTCAACCAGACCTTTGGGAGCGCAGGCATATCCCACACGCCAACCCGTCATGGCATAGTCTTTGGAAAATCCGCCCAGTAAGATCGTGCGTTCTTTCATTCCTGGAAGGCTGGGAAAGCAAATATGCGTATGGTTGTAGATCAGGCGGTCGTAAATTTCATCTGAGATGACGATCAGGTCGTATTTCTCTGCAATACGAGCGACTTCCAGCAGCGTTTCACGGCTGGCAACAGCACCAGTAGGGTTGCAGGGATATCCAATGAAAATGGCTTTTGTTTTTGGCGTTATGGCTTTTTCAATGTTTTCAGGAACAAGGGCAAATCCATTTTCCATAAGGCTGGGAATTTCTACAACTTTTCCACCAGCCAGTTCAACATCAGCCTGGTATGAAACAAAACATGGCGTGGGAATGATGACTTCTTCTCCGGGGTTGAGGATCGCACACATGGAGAGAAAAAGCGCTTCAGATGCACCTACCGTGATTACGATCTCTTTCGCTGGATCATAGGTTACGTTATATTTTTGTTCAAGATGGGCAGCCAATACCCGGCGTAGTTCGATATTGCCGGCATTGGCAGTATAGTGGGTTTCTCCACGCTGTAACGAGCGTATACCTTCCTCAAGGATTGGCGGTGGAGTCGTAAAATCAGGCTCGCCGATTCCTAATGAGATCACATCTTCCATTGCGGCAGAAATATCAAAGTATTTGCGAATTCCAGATGGTTTCAGGTGAATAATTCGTTCAGCCAGGTAAGTATCCTTCATTGCTTCATCCACTCCTCTGTTTGTTCAATGTATTGCAAAATTAATTCTTGATCGTTTTCACAAACTACTTGAAAAGTTTTTCCTTGAGGTGTACGCCATTCATTAAGGATTTTGACAATATCGTGCCATTCCCCATCAAAAAGAACCTGCAACGGGCGTTGCGCATAGGTGTACCCTGAATGGCAGCGCACCGATACTACTACTCCGTCTCCCACTCCGTGTTATCTCCCAGATTCCACTTGCTGGCTTTGCCTTTCAATTTTACGTGTTTTCCAACCAGGCTGTGCTCCATGAGTACGCTTTTAACAGTACAGCCATCATCCAAAATACTATCTCGGATGATCGCATCATGGATCTGACACCCCGCACCAATCGAAACATGCGGGCCGATCACAGATGCTTTGATCTCTGCCTGGGGATGAATATAGACCGGTGGAATGATCGAGACCCAGGGGTGATCTGGCATATCAGTTTGTGCAGGATTATGTTCAAGCAGATAGCGATTCGTCTCCAGCACCGCGTCAGGGATGCCAGCATCCAGCCAGGTCTCCACCTCTTCAATGCGGAAATGCTGTCCTTGTTCCAACAAGATATTGATCGCATCCACCAGGAAGAATTCATTTTTTAACTTAATATTCTGCTGCATTTGTGTTTCGATGGCGCTCATTAATGCTTCTGCAGATTTGAAATAATAAAAACCAACCACTGCCATGTTGTTATTCATGTCCTGCGGTTTCTCAACCAGGCGGGTCACATTTCCTATTTCTCCCACTTCTGCAACGCCAAAACGGCGGGGATCTGGAACCTGTTTTACCCAGGCAACTCCGTCAGCGGGTTCTTCCTTCAGGAATGCCAGATCTGTTTCGATCAATGTATCTGAAAAAGTCATTAACATCGGACCGTTCAGGAATTCTTTTGCCAGGTAAAGGGCATGCGATTGACCATGCATTTCTTCCTGTACTACATAACGCACAGTGGTGTCAGGGTAGTTTGACTCCATGTGGGTGCGAATATCCCAGCCATTGGGACTGATGATGAATACATATTCCACCTGCCAGTCAGAAGGCAGACTGCTGAATTGCTCCAACACATAATCAAGCACCGTTCTCCCCGCTATAGGTACCAGAGGTTTCGGCTTGCTCCAGGTATGAGGGCGCATGCGCGTTCCATAGCCAGCCATGGGTATAGCGATGGTGATTTTTTGT
>JBDKSY010000428.1:0-3008 GCA_039680395.1 Anaerolineaceae bacterium
CAGGAAGCTGGCGAGCACGGAATGACCCCCAGCAATTACAAGATCACCCGCGAACTGCTGGCAAGCAAAGCCAAATCCGATGCAATTCTGCTGCACTCTCTGCCCCGCATGGATGAAATTCCACCCGATGTTGACATCACCCGCTGGTCTCGCTACTGGCAGGAAGCCTACAATGGTGTGGTCATGCGCATGGCTTTGTTAGCACTTGTTTTAGGCGCAATGGAATAGGATATTTGGAGAGAACCATATGCAAACGAATTTACATGGTCGTGATCTGATTGGCGACCTCGACTTCAGTAAAGAAGAAGTTGAAACAGTTTTAGATGTAGCGTTTGATCTGAAGCGCAAACGCGCTTTGAATGAATCCACCGCACTGCTGCGGGATAAAGTACTCGCAATGTTGTTCTTCTTCAGCAGCACCCGCACGCGTGGCTCTTTTGAAGCTGGCATGGCACACCTTGGTGGGCATGCAGCTTTTATCGAAAGCCGCACAACACAGATCTCTCATGGAGACACCCCCAAAGAAATTGGTGAAATCTTTGGGCGCTACTTTGATGGCATTGCTATCCGGCATGTTGATTGGGGCATCGGGAATAAATATGAAAATGCTGTTGCCAAAGCCTCTCGTGTGCCAGTATTGAACATGCAGTGCGATGTTTATCATCCTTTCCAATGCCTGGCAGATTTGATGACCATAGTCGAAAAGAAGGGACGTAACCTGCGCCGCAAAAAGATGGTTGTCTCATGGGCATACGCAGCTTCTTATCAGAAACCAATGTCTGTCCCACAGAGCCTGGTATTGCAGATGCCCCGCTTTGGCATGGATGTTGTTCTTGCTCATCCACCAGAATTCCGATTGATGCCAGAGATCATGGATATGGCACAGGAACAGGCGCGCAAGTTCGGTGCAGGCTTTGAAGTAACGGATGATATGGAAGCAGCTTTCAAAGATGCCGATATCATTTATGCTAAATCCTGGGGTGCAATGGTACACACACCAGATCCCGAAGAAGGTGCCAAGATCATCAAGAAATACGAGCACTGGATCACTGATGAACGAAAAATGGCACTGGCAAAACCGGATGCGATCTACATGCATCCACTGCCTGCCGATCGTAACATTGAAGTCACCGATGGTGTAATGGATGGCCTGCAGTCTGTTGTGTATGATGAAGCAGAGAACCGCATGCATGCCCAAAATGCTGTCATGGCACTCACAATGGGATAAACCTTTAGACCTCACTATGAGAAGTTCCTTCATGGTGAGGTCACAAATTCTAAAGGTACATTTATAAAAGAGAAAAGGAATTTTGTATGTCGAAGAAAATTGCAGTAGTTGCCATCGGTGGTAATAGTTTGATCAAAGATAAAAACCATCAGACAGTAGAAGATCAGTACCTTGCAGCAAAAGAAACTACATATCACATCGCTGATATGATCGAAGCAGGGTGGGATGTTGCCATAGGTCATGGCAATGGACCTCAAGTGGGTTTCATTATTCGCCGGTCTGAAATTGCAGCCAAATACGAAGGTATGCATGAAGTTCCCATGGATGTTTGCGGTGCAGATAGCCAGGGAGCAATTGGGTATTCGCTGCAGCAGACTCTCCAGAATGAACTGCATCGCCGCGGAATTGCCAAGCCTGTTGCTACCATCGTCACTCAGGTAGCAGTAGACCGCAACGATAAAGCATTCACCAATCCTTCCAAACCAATTGGTGGCTTTATGGATGAAGCAGAAGCCAAAAAACGCGCTGCCGAATTAGGCTGGACAGTTGTTGAAGATGCCGGTCGTGGTTGGAGGCGTGTAGTGGCTTCTCCAATCCCTCAAAAAGTAGTAGAGGTTGAAGCTGTTAAAGCCTTAATTAATGCTGGTGTGATCACCATCACTGTTGGCGGTGGCGGTATTCCAGTGATCGAAAATGAAGATGGTACATTTGAGGGTGTGGCAGCCGTAATTGATAAAGATTATGCAAGCAGTCTGTTAGCCCGATTGGTTAATGCTGATCTCTTCTTGATCTCCACTGCGGTTGAAAAAGTTGCCATTAACTTTGGTAAACCCAATGAGAAGCAGTTGGATAAAATGACTCTGGCAGAAGCGAAAGCTTATCTTGCAGAAGGCACACACTTTGCCAAGGGTTCCATGGCTCCAAAGATCCAGGCAATTATCTGGTATCTGGAGAATGGTGGAAAGAAAGCATTGGTAACCAACCCAGAGAATATCGGTCGTGCGCTGAAGGGCGAGACTGGTACCTGGATCGTTCCGTAAGGTTTATGTGTCGGGTAGCATGCATATATGCTACCCGACATATTCTTAATATTAAATTTCGGAGATGCCTTTTGGTTTAATGGTATAAATGGATTGTTAAGAAGTTTTAATGTACCAGGCTTTTTTACCAGTTCGGAAGGAGGTGGTTTTCCGACGAGAAATACTTCATAACAATGCCCAAATCCGTTTATACTAAAAATCAATATTGGAGGAGAAAATGTCACGTAAAACTGCATGGATAATGATTAGTGTTCTAATCATGATGAGCATGGTTTTGACTGCCTGTGGCCCAAAAGTAACTCAAGTACCTGAAGTTACAGAAGCACCAGTGGAAGAAACTGCTGCACCCGAAGTTACGGAAGTAACTGCGGCAACAACCGAAGCCCCAGCTGAAGCAGAACCGATCAAATTTGGTTTACTGCTTGTTGGGCCAGCGAATGATGCCGGATGGAGCCAGGCACATTATGATGGCGCTTTATATGTCCAGGAAAAAATTCCAGGAACAGAATTTCTCTATCTCGAGAATGTCTATACTGGATCATCCGCGCATACCCAGACCCCTGCCGATTTAGCTGCGGATATGGTAGCTAAAGGCGCAAAACTGGTCATCTTCAACTCTGACGACCAGAAAGACAATGCGATCAAGTTTGCCCAAGAGCATCCAGATATCTATGTTATTCATGCTTCCGGTGATTCTGCCTGGAAAGATGGCAAGAATTATGTAGATCTTCCTAACATGA
>JBDKSY010000429.1:0-11152 GCA_039680395.1 Anaerolineaceae bacterium
TTTTTACAGCTTGCCGTCTACCCGCAACTCCAAGCTTTTGGTAAATACTTCTATTATGACTTTTTACTGTATTTATTGAAAGACAGAGTTTTTCTGCAATTTCTTTATCTGATAGTCTTCCAGCAAGAAGATTTAAAATATCTATCTCTCTATCACTAAGCATTTCAATAGATGGAAAATCATAATCTGGCGAATTAAATGATACAAACCTAGGAGAATCCATTACAGAAATATTTGCTTTATTCACTTTCACGAATTCAGTTGCAGGTTTACTATCAGATACAAGGACCAGCTGATTTTGAAGTGGTGTTAATCGAAGGAGATCACTTACATATGTAGAATTTTTGCTACTCTTTAGATTTTTTTGTAGCAAATGAACCATTGGGTATCCTTTATCCAGGAAAGCTCTTGCATACCCTTCAGGTTTTGCTAATGAAAACGCCTTCTCAATTATTTGATTCGCAATTGATGAATCTCCAATGGCTTCATAAGTTAATGCCTGCAAGCCAAGCAATTCAATAGTTTGACCGACCCACCCTTTTAATTCTGTGTATGTCAAAAGTTCTTGTAAAAGTTTCAACTCGGCATCATATTGCTTTGTTTGATAGTAATATCGAGCCAACATAACATAGCCACTATTTCGTAACAAACGTCGGCGCCCAGTCAAAGATTCATCTGATGAATTTGGTCCGGAAGGATTCAAGCCAATTCTATTAAACCAATATTCGATATCTTTTGTATTTCCTTGACCAAGCTGGCATTCGGCGCGGTCTGCATCAACAGTCTCAATCTTTTCGGGATTATCGTTTTCAACCATTGTTTCGGATAATCTATCAAAAATTTCCTGTACTTCCTTATTTCGACCACCAGCTTGCTTTACTCTTGCTAAGGTTAAATAGCACTCAATAGAAGAATCCGTAACACCAGAAGAATCAAGAGCCAACCCTTGATTAAGACAATCTTCAGCTTTTTCAAGGTCATAATGCTCAAGAAAAACTTTACCTAAACTATTGTATAAATAACTGACTGTGGGTAACTTATCTAATCCTTCATCGCGAATTAAAGCAAATGCATCATCAACGATGGTCTTTGCTTTGCTTAAATAGCCTTGCCAAATGTATTTCTTAACTAATTCGTTTATAACGCCAGTAATAATAAGTAAAAAATTTTCGAGGTTTCCCGTCTCTTTACAGAGGGAAATACTTCGAGTAAAAATTTGAGCGGTTTCATCAGTATAACCTTCAGCCCGAGCCATAGATTGAGATAAAAATAATTTACAAATACATCTTGAAATAACTTGATCTACCGGTAAACTTTCAATAGTTCTTTTAAGTAAGTGAATTGCCTCAGTGTTATTACCATTAATATCCAGGATAGCAGCTTGTATTGCAGTAATTTCACCGTTCATCCCTGCAATAACATCTTCAGAAATGGTTGTAGAAGACTCTAGCGTTTTTCTTAATTGGATAAATAAGGAATCCAATTCACGTAGCCTGCCAGTCTTATACATAATCCATGCCTTGTTCATGTATAGGCTGGGGTATAGACGCAGGTATTTCTTTGGCAGCATATCTATCCAATTTTCAGCAATTGCTACCTCACCTTTCATGATCATGGAAAGTGTTTGTTCTTCAACCAGCTCGACCGCTCTAAGATCATTTCCCGCTTCTAAAAAATGTTTGATCGCGTCATAGTAAAAACCATGGTTCTCAAACCACTCAGCTGCTCGTTGATGTATTACAGGAATTAGTTCTGGTTGTGTTTTTATAAGATAACAGCTTAAAAAATCAGATAATAGATCATGATAGCGATACCATTTCCCATCGTTGCTTGAAGGAACAGTAAATAGCTTTTGAGATGAAAGATATTCAAGCATAGTCTGAATGCCCAATTCAGGTAGCTTTTTTTCGTCAATACAAGCAACCGATCTGCATAAATCATCATTAAGCTTATCTAAAATGGACGTTCTTATAAGGAAATTTTGGATTTCAATTGATTGACTGTTATATACTTCTTCAAGAAGGTATTCCATGATATACCCTTCTGAATATTTCATTCCATTAATGAACTCAGAAGTATCATTTGGATTTAAACCTTGCATCGAAAGAGCAGCCATTTGTAAACCTGCAATCCAGCCTGAAGTATGCTCTCCCAAATATTCCACTTTATCTCGTGAAAGATTTAATTCCATAACCTGATTGATGAAAGTATCTGTTTCATCATATGTGAATAAAAGATCTCTAACTTGTAATTCAACTAGTTGACTTCGAGCGCGTAGCCTTGCTAAAGGTAAAGAAGGTTTCTCACGAGACACTATGATCATTTGCATTTTCGCTGGCAGATGATCTAATAAAAATGAAATCCCATTATCAATTGCTTTATTATGGATGATATGATAGTCATCTATAGTTAGCATTAAGGGAAAATCTATTTTTACCAGATCATTTATTAACGAAGTAAGAATGATTTCAATTGATGGAACTTGGGATGAATGTAACATTGCCCAAGCGGTTTCGCCTACGGAATAAACGTTTTGGATCGCAGCAATGAAATAACTCCAAAATATTATGGGACTATTATCATTATTATCGACTGATAGCCATCCAGAAGGTACGTCCAATTCCTCAAGCCAACTGCGAACCAGCATGGTTTTTCCATATCCTGCTGGAGCTGTAATTAATAACAATTTCACCCCATTCTCCAATCCATTATTCAAGCGATTAAATAGGCTTTTTCGCGAGACAAATTTGCTGCGAAGAGGTGGAAGGGTTATTTTAGTTACTAGAAGGATCGAGGAGGATTTCTGTAGCATATATTAAAAATACTACCTATATTAGAACTAAAATTTTTAAAGAAAACCTTAGTAAAGATTATATCAAAATAATTAAATATGAATAATTCTTAAATTATTCTTTTCGAAGGATGCAAACAATCATGAACATTCTTATGATTGCCTTAGTCCAGCGAGTCTACTAAGCATTGTTGAAAAATTGCAAATCTTATCATTTTATCTAAATAGGAGCATTGGATAACCACATGAAGATTCAGGTGAATTCAGAAATTGGTAAGTTAAATGCTGTTATGCTTCAATCTCCGGGGAAAGAGCTTACCAGAATGACGCCAGCTAATGTGAAGAGTTTAAATTGGGATAACATTCCCTGGCTAACAAGGGCACAAGAAGAACAATGTGCTTATAGAAAGGCTCTGGCATCCAAAGGAGCAAAAGTCTATGTCATGCAGGATCTGTTGAAGGATCTTTTGGATGACAAAAAGATCCGTGATGATTTGATTGTTAAATCTATCGAATTTGAAAAGGGAAGGATTCACGAGGATACTGCAATCGCACTAAAAGATATTATGGATAAAGCTTCTACCGATGAATTGATCGATATTTTCACTGGTGGTGTAACAAAAAAGGAGCTGGAAACACAAACATCTAAAGTTGCATTAGCTGACCTGGCAGATCCAAAAAAAGAATTTTGTTTAACTCCAATGACCAATATTAGCTGGTCAAGAGATCCAGCTGCATCAATTGGAGAAGGGTTGGTCTTTTCAAAGATGGCATGTAAGCCTCGCGAACGTGAACCATTGTATGTTAAGGCTATCTTTAAGAACCATCCCGAATTTAAAGATTTGAATTACAAAGTCTGGTATGGTGATTCACCAGAAGATACAACTACTATCGAAGGTGGTGACATCTTCCCAATTTCAAAAAATGCATTAATGATCGGTCAAAACGAACGTACCAATCCAATTACAGTGATGAAATTAGCCGAGAGACTTTTTGCAAATTCTGAAGTTACTGATGTGCTTGGATTGAAGTTTAAGAATATCAGGTTTGATGACAATGACCTAGGTATGTATATCCATGTTGATTGTGTCATGACCATGGTCGATTATGATGCCTTCTTATTCTATCCCGGCGTAAAAGAAGTTTTATCTATTTACCATATTTCCAAAGGAAAGAATGGTGAATTGAAAACAGTTGTCGAAGATGATGTATTCGAAACACTGAAAAAGATTTTTAACCTTAAGTCAATTCGTGTCATTGAAGTTGGTGATGGAGATCCCACTACTGCAATTCGTGAGAACCATGATATGGGTGCAAATGTATTCACGGTTGCACCAGGTGTTGTCTGCTCCTATACACGCAATGAAGCAACGAACAATGCGCTTCGCAAGAATGGAATTGAAGTTATTCCGATTGAAGGAAATGAACTAACCAAATGTCTTGGTGGACCTCGCTGTGCCACCATGCCTCTTTGGCGTGATGATGTGAAGTGGTAAATAATATTTTAGGAGATATAAAATGCAATCTAGTTTACGTGGCAAAAGTATTCGTTCAATTGATAGCCTGACCCTTGATGAAGTTCAAACAGTTTTAAGAACTGCAGAACTTTTAAAAATGCGACACAAATCCGGAAAAGAAGAAAGATTGCTTGATGGAAAAGTTGTTGCATGTATCTTCCAGAAACCCTCAACACGGACAAAAGTGTCATTCCTTTCAGGCATCGCTGAATTAGGTGGTACCGCGATTTACCTTGATGCCCGTGACATGCAACTTGGTCGAGGTGAGACCATTGAAGATACCGCTCGCGTACTCTCTCGCTATGTAGATGCCATTGTCGCGCGAGTAAGACGAGACGAAGATATTGACATGTTGATCAAATATGGATCTGTGCCAGTAATAAATGGCTTGAGCGCTGATTATCATCCTTGCCAGGCTTTGACCGATCTGTTTACTATGTATGAGCATTTACCACAAATTAAAGGCTTAAAGATTACAAACTATAAAGGTTTAAAAATTACATATACAGGTGATGGTACGGATAACATGGCTCATGTTGCGATGCGCATGGCAGTAAAACTGGGAATGCATATCAGTGTTGCCTGCCCACATGAATATTGGCCTGATCAGGCAATCATTGATGAGGTGAAGAATACTGCAAGCAAAACGGGTTCAATTGTTGAAATCACTGATGATATCTATGCCGCTGCCAAAGGCGCAGATGTTCTTTATACTGATACATTTGTAAGTATGGGTGAAGAAGAAAAAGGTGAAGAGAAGCTACGGAAGAAAATTGAAGCACTCAAACCCTTCATTCTGGATGAAAAAGTTGTAGCCGCAGCACCAAAGAACGTCATGGTCATGCACCCTCTCCCCGCTCATAGAGGAAATGAAATCTCTGCAGAGCTAATGGATGCCCCTGACGCTGTGATTTGGGATGAGGCTGAAAACAGGAAACATGTACAGAAAGCTATACTTTCCCTAATATTGGCCTGATCGAAAAATGTAAACTGATTAACAAACCTGCCGAATCCATTGGCAGGTTTGTTAAAAAGCTTTGACCGAAATTAGGATATCCCCTTTCCAGTCTTCTTTAATAGTTTTGAACTAATCAGATTATTAAATACTACTTAAGTAATTCTTTTAGAAGGATGTAATTGTAAAACCCACACAAGATAATGTAGTCAGAAATGTATTTGCCCTGATAGTTTTTTATTCATCCAAAATTGAAAGGAAACTCTACCTATGTTAAAGAAAGATCTAAGCCCGATTCTGATGATCATGCTTGTAATTGGTGCAACCGTCGGAGGAGGAATCTTCACTGTACCTGGTTCAGCTGCTTCAATTGCAGGCCCTGGTAGCTTGCTTGCTTTTGTGATCGCATCAGTAGCAGCATTGGCTATGTCTTATATATTTGGCAGCCTTGGATATGCACACCCAGTTTCAAATGGCTTATACGAATATACAAAATTAGCTTTTGGTAAATTCATGGGTGGTGTAGTAGGTTGGTGTTATTGGATCTTTATGTGGTCTGGAGTAACTGCGGTACTTATAGGCTTTATGGGTTACCTTGCAACCTTCATCCCAGGCATTGATGCAAATCCATTAGCAATGTTCATCATCATCACCGCGTTTATTTGGATTTTTGTGGGAATTAACATTGCTGGTGTAAAAACAGGAGCAACCTGGGGGATGGTATTTACTATCATCAAACTGATTGGCCTTGCAGTTTTTGTTATCTTTGGTTTGACAAAAATTAATTTCTCAAACTTCACTCCATTTTTACCACAAGGTGGAGGTAGCATTGTTCCGACTTTAGCTTTCTTATTCTGGAGTTTTTGTGGAATTGAATCAGCAGTAACGGTGGGTGAAGAAGCTCAAAATCCCCAAACCATTCGCAAGAGCTCAGTTTTGGGTTCGCTGGCGATTATTGTAGTATACGGATTGGTTCTCTTTGTTTGCTTTGGTGTTATGCCATCAGCAGATCTGGCAAACTCCAATAAAGCTCTGGTTGATGTAGCTGGTATCTCTATGGGAAGCTGGAGCTCTATCTTCATGACAATTGTTGCAGCGATTTCTATTCTTGGATGCGCAAGTAATACTGTTTTGCTAACAGGTCGGACGAGTTATGCTATGGCACAGGATGGTATGTTCCCAAAATTCTTTGGAACAACAAATGATAAAAAATCACCTGCAAGTAGCATTATTCTTGGTGGTGTCTGTGCAAACCTGTTGCTGATCACTGTATTATTCAATTCCACTCGTGCAGCATTTGATTTCACCCTTCTATTCGCCACCTTATTCCTCCTAATCCCATATATCCTAACCATGGTAGCTATTATCATGCTGAGAGTAACTCATCCAGAAAAATTTAACTTTGACAAGAAAACCTGGCCACTCATTGTGGTGTGCTCGCTTGTTGGCTTCGTTTTTTGTGTGATGGCAATCTGGGGTTCTGGATTTGAATCAATGGTTTGGGGTTTCTTAACCATAGTAGTAGGTGCACCAGTTTTATGGGCTTTTATCAAAATTCAAGATGCTAAGAAAAATGCACTTCCATCCAATTCTGAAAATGTAGAACAGATTGGAAAGTAATTAGTCTATATATCAAAAAATATTCTTAGTTGAGTAATTCATGTTTTTTCCTCCTTTCCATTTCAGATAGACATTCGAAATAATCTACCGGAAAGGAGGAAATCCTATTAAATAGGAAATCACCTATGAACGATATAAATAACATTTCCTGGGTTGAGATAGATTTATCTGCAGTACAACACAATACCAAATATTATTTAGAAACAGTTGGAGTGCCATTAATGGCTGTAGTAAAAGCCAACGCTTTTGGTTGTGGTGCAATTGAAGTCGGTAAAAGTGCATTAGCAGCAGGAGCATCATGGTTAGCTGTAGCACGATATTGCGAAGCACATGCGCTTCGTGAAGCAAATATTACCGCACCAATTTTAGTTTTTGGAGCTGTTACACCCGAGGAGGTCGATCAGGCAATACACGAAAATGTAACTTTATCCATTTACGATTTTGAAGCAGCCAGAATGTATGCCCAAAGAGCGCAGAATTGCCGAAGTAAAATATCTGTTCACATTAAAGTTGATACTGGATTAGGAAGGTTAGGAGTCATTTATCAAGATGCTCAATCGCTGGCTAAATTCGCAGTAGAGCAAAAGGGCATTGCGATTGATGGGGTATATAGTCATTTTGCCATGGCGGATGTCACTCTTAACAACCCAATGTCATATTTACAATTAAAAAGATTCAATGATGTCCTTCAAGCATTGCAAGAAATTGGAATTTCTCCAAAATGGATTCACTGCTCCAATTCAGGTGCGGCAGCATACATTCCCGAAGCAAGATTTAATTTGGTTAGAGTTGGCGCTGGTTTGATCGCAATAAAACCAGTTGATTGGGGAACATTTCCTCCTGAATTACAACGAGTTATATCCTGGAAGACGCGCCTTGTTTCTTCGAAAGTCATCCCTGCAGGGTGGAGTATAGGTTATGGACAGAATTATCACTTACAAAAGGATGAGATTATTGGCGTACTGGCGATTGGATATGCTGATGGTTTTCACAACATGCCAGACAATGAAGTTTTGATTCATGGAAAGAGAATTCCAGTGATTGGCAACGTTTGCTGCGATATGTGTATGGTAAAGTTGCCTGATCTTTACCCTAATGGTACAGAAGTAGTTTTGTTAGGAAATCAGGAGGATGAATGGATCACCATTGAAGATCTTGCTTTACGATGGAAACTTAGTGATGGAGATATCACCTCATTGATAAGTCCTAGAAATCATCGTCTTTATATCAATTGATAAATACCTTATGGTATAAGCAGACCCTTTATATGCAAAGATTCAAAAGTGTAAGCTTCCTCCTTCAGGAGGGGGCTTACACTTTTAACAGGTCTAGACTGCAGGTTGAAGTGAACTCGCCTATTTGTCAGACAACTGGTATAATCTCTCTATCTCCTTTAGAGGAGAAATACTTATATCTGGTGAAAAAAATGTCTGCTCCTGAACCGATTACCTGGATCGCAAATCCTCGTGCGGCAACCATTAGCCATAGTGCGGCTGTGGCCAAATATTTTCCTGCGGGAATTTCTGAAAAAACCCGCTCGTTTCACTCCATTGTTCCAAATTATCACATGACCCCTCTCAAGAGTCTGAACCGTCTCGCAAAATTACTCGGCATCGCGAATTTATGGGTAAAAGATGAAGCAGATCGGTTAAGCCTGGGCTCTTTTAAAGTTCTAGGTGGCTCATACGCAATTTTTCAAACCATTCTGCAACGCCTGGGAAACCCAGAAGGTTTTACTTTTGCTGACCTTAATACACCCGAAGTACGAAAAAAGTTGGGCGATATCACATTTGCAGCAGCTACTGATGGTAATCATGGACGTGGCGTTGCCTGGGCTGCAACTTCATTAGGATTCAAATCTGTAATTTATGTTCATAAACATACTTCTGAAGCACGCATCGCAGCAATTGAAAAAAATGGCGCTCGCGTAGAAGTGATTGATGGCACCTACGATGATGCCGTTCGCCAGGTGAATGATGATGCCCAGAAGAACGGTTGGCAGGTTATTTCTGACACTTCATGGGAAGGTTATGAAGAGATCCCGGTGTGGGTGATGCAAGGATACACCACCATGTTCTCCGAAGTGCAGCAGCAACTCGTTGCCATGGGGCAGTTCAAACCTACCCATATCTTCATGCAAGCCGGAGTAGGATCACTGGCAGCTTCTGCCTTTGGGTTCTATGCCAATCTCTTTGCACCTGATCGTCCAAAAATGGTAGTAGTTGAACCCGACCTGGCTGCTTGCCTGTTCCATTCCATGGAATTTGGCGACGGCAAGCCTCATTCTTTCGCTGGAAATCTGGATACCATTATGGCTGGTCTGGCTTGTGGTGACCCCAACCCAATCGCCTGGGAAGTGCTGTACGATTGCGCTGATGGCTTTATCAAATGCCCTGATTATGTATCCGCAAAGGGCATGCGCGTTGGCGGTGTACCTCTGTATGGTGATCCATATATCATCGCTGGTGAATCTGGTGCGGTGACGTTAGGTGCTTTGATGTTCATCATGGAACTGGACCAATACGCAAATATCCGTGAATATCTGGGATTGGATGAAAACTCGCGCGTTCTTCTGGTCAACTCTGAACGCAACACCGACCCGGATGATTATCGTCGCGTGGTTTGGGATGGTGGCGATCAAATCCCTCGCCAGTTCCGAATTTATAAAAACCCATTCCAGGAATACTAATATTCATCATGGACTTCCGGAGCTTCTTTTTGAAACTCCGGAAGCTTTTTATTTCACCCTTTCAGCGAAAATGAGATATGATAATAAAGCAGGCTAATAAAACGCACTGCAAAGTATTTTGTGTTATGTTTTTTGAGAAAATTGTCACCTGCCGATTACTTTCTATTATCTGCAATAATAAATGATCAGGAGAATTAGGCATGATTGTCATTCGAACCCCACAAACCAAAGAAGAATTCAAAGCCTATTACGCCTTGCGCTATAAAATACTGCGTGAACCGCTTGGACAACCGCGTGGCAGTGAAAAAGACGATTACGAACCTATCAGCATCCATTTCATGGCAGTGGATGATCAGACAAATGAAATAGTTGGAACTGTTAAATTATTCGAAAAGGAATCAGGGATTGGGCAATATTCGCATATTGCGGTAGCAGAGGCATATCAAAGAAAAGGGATTGGTCGAACACTGATCAATGCCGTGGAGCAAAAAGCCCGAGAACTTGGCTACAAAAAACTGGGTACCCTCACCAGGCTGACTGCAACCGGTTTCTACGAGAGCTGTGGATACCAACCAATAGGAATTACTGGTGTGCTTTTTGGCAAATTGCAAATGATGTGGATGGAAAAAGACTTAAGCTAAACAAATCCCCGGAAAAAACTCCGGGGATCATTTTATCAGGCAGAAGGTGCCGATTTTGTGAACAGGCGCATGATCGCGTTTTTGATGAGCCCCAAAATGACGAAAACAGGAACAAGCGCCCAATCAATCACTTCATTCATCTTGGCGAAACCCTGGGCGACCCAACGGATCACCGGTCGAAGGATTCGCAGGAACTTGAAGTGAGCATACGCCAGGGACAATAAAATGGTACCGATGGAAATACTAAAGCGAAGCCAATCGTTGATATCAACATGAGCAAATTCTTCCACCAGTAGTTCAACCCCAATATTGAAAACAAGAATATAGGCTGCCTCACGTAAAACTGGCTCATGCTCGACCGCATAGCTGAACAACCCGGCAGCAAACCGCATGCATAAAATACCGATGGCAACTCCAACCATTACCACCCAGAGTCTGTTGGAAAGAGAAACCGCGGCCACTACATTATCCAGGCTGAAAACCAGGTCAGCAATTTCAACGGAAACTACGATCCCCCAAAATGAAGTGGCTTTTACCGTTCGCACTTCGGTATCTGCTTCGCTTTCTTCAGCCATGCCAAGGTTTTCAAAAGCCAACCGGATCAGGTAGAAAGCGCCGATGACCTTGAGCCAGGGGTTGTTCACAATCAGGCTGGCAAGCAAAAGCATCAACCCGCGTCCAACATAGGCGCCTAACAGACCCACACGTAAAGCAGCTGCGCGCTGGTTGCCCAGAAGGAAGTGCAGCTTATCTCCGATTTTCTGGAAACTGCGGGGCCACTCGATGGGTTTATCATTTGGCAGATGTATCACCATCGCGCCAAGCACAGCCGCGTTATCTATGGAAAGCAGCCCCTCAAGGAGGATCAATTGCAATATGATTATGGGAATTGTCCAATCCATCGTTTACCTGTTTTGTTCAAGGGATAAGATAAGACAA
>JBDKSY010000430.1:0-1872 GCA_039680395.1 Anaerolineaceae bacterium
CTTCCTTATTGTGAACATGCCAACCCGCACTGACCCCTCTATTGCCCCCAAAGGATGTGAATTATTTTCCATCTACACACCCGTACCCAACCTGGATGCAGAAATTAACTGGAAAATTTCAGCTCAATCTTATCGGGATGCTATTCTGGAATTTCTGGAGAAGAACTATTTACCAGATTTACGTTCCAATATCATTGCAGAGAATTATATTGATCCGCTTTACTTTCAAAATGAGTTGAATAAATTTAAAGGTTCTGCGTTTTCTCTACTTCCAACCCTGATCCAATCACCCTGGTTTCGCCCGCGCAACCAATCAGAGGATTTTGAGAATTTATTCATTGTGGGAGCAGGCACCCATCCAGGGGCAGGCCTGGCAGATGTATTGACTTCAGCAAAGATTGTTGGGAATCTCGTTCAACAGTATCTTGAATAGTGATTATCAAAGTTTAAACCAAAGAGCCGCCCATAAGGCGGCTCTTCCGGTTCGCTGCGGCTTCCTTCTCTATCGAAGAGAGAGGAGGGATGCCGCAGCGCCACGTTGGTAACTAGAACTATCTATCATAATGGACACCACCTCCTCTTCGTAAGAATGGCAATTCTTTCGCTTCAGATACCTAATTATACACAATCTTGCCAAATATTTATAAGAAGTATGATCATTTTTCAGCAATAAAGAAGACTCTTCCCTGTTCTTCCGGGTCGTTAATTGCGTTTTCCAGATTCTCAAAGAGTGCGAAATAGCATTTACGCCAACCCAGGTCAAAAAGTATTTTTTGTATTTTTCCCGTATCAAAGACCGTATTATATACGGTCTCTTCAAATCGGGTGTACAGTTCACTTCCTTCTACTCGCACGAACCCCGACATTTGAGTGTAAGCTCGCTCCATACCTTCTTCGTAGATTCCTTTTTCCAGTATAAAAATATCATCCGAGGAGTCGGTATGAACTCCACTCCAACGAGATAAACCTTTTTTCGTATTGATATCAAAAATGAACAACCCGCCTGATTGAAGTACGGGTCCCACGCTACGAAAACATCCTTCGAGCATGAAATAATCAGCAAAATGGTTTATGGCATCATAGGTACACGTTACCAGTCCATACTTTTCATTCAGCGAGAAATGAGATGCATCACCATTGACAAATTTTGCTTTTCCATTTTGTACATACTCAAGATTGTTATTCCTGGCATATTCGATCATATATTCAGAAAGATCCAGGCCAGTGGCAGTATACCCACATGATAGAAAGTGAGAGACCAAGACCCCTGTTCCACAGCAGAGGTCGAGAATGCTCCTGTTCGTTTTTCCAACAGGCGAATTCTGGTATAGATTCTCGATCTTCGGAGCAAGTTTTTGTGCAAAAGGAGCCCACCTGAGGGCATACGCCTGTGCAAATGCTTTCCTATATGCCTGCATGAATTCCACCTCCTCATGATTTATGTATAGAAAATAGTAGAAAACCTTGAGCTTGAAACTAAAATAATATCCCTAATTCTAAGGCATGAAAAATGTAAAACGCCAGTTCCGGTCCTGCTGCTCAACAACTGATTGAGACCCCAGCACTGAATACCAGACATTTCCAGGTTTGTACTGATAAAGAGAACCATCAGGGAAGGTAAGGCTGATCAAATCTTCAGGTTTTTCACGAGTCCATATAAGTTCATATATTTGCCCATCTCGAATAGCATATGCTTTTCCATATCCACTCAAAGGAACATCAAATACCTCTCCCTCATTGGGCACCTCGTTGTAACGGGTGAAAATGACCACCAGATTATCTGCAGCAATTTGAACACCTGTCAACCGGTCATAAAGAGGTGCATATACTTCGTCCATTCCAGATTGAGTCTCTGAAGAGCGATAATATCGG
>JBDKSY010000431.1:0-3340 GCA_039680395.1 Anaerolineaceae bacterium
TCCGGCGATCATTTGCGCATAACCATACGGTTCACAGCGGTGCAGATCGCTGATCTCTTCGCGGAAGGATGGATTGATACGAAGATAATAATCGAAGGCTTTGTTTCCTCTTCCCAGCATGGTTTCTGCGATCATGATCCAGGGATTGGTATGGCAGAAAACGCTGCCATTTTCTTTGTATCCAGGAGGGTAGGAGGAAATTTCTCCCAGGTTCAGGTAATATTTTTTATAAGCCGGGTGAAGGAGTACGATCCCATTTTCTGTGGCCAGCCGGTTCGCAACCGCATCCAATGCCTTTTGAGCATGACCAGATTGGATACCAACACCTGCCATAACACATAAACCTTGTGGTTCAATGAAAATCTGCCCTTCTTCACAGGTGTGTGAACCAACTGGTTGTGAAGAATTGTCATACGCTCGCAAGAACCATTCCCCATCCCATCCAGCAGTTTCGATTGCCTGTACCATCTTTTCTCTGGCATTCTGGTAATGGGCTTGTTCCTTTGACCTTCCCAATCTACGCGTTATCTCCAGCATTTCATTCGCTGCAAGAACAAACAGCCCGGCAATGAATACGCTTTCAGCAACTTTGCCATCTTTCATTGTGGTTGTTTGAAAAGATTGTCCAGGTGTGTCAGAAAAGCAATTGAGATTAAGACAATCATTCCAATCGGCACGACCAATCAAAGGAAGGTTGTGCGGTCCCAATCGAGCGAGGGTATATTCCATCGAACGCTGGAGGTGCACATAAAGCACCTCTTCTGATCCGGGTTTGTTGTCAAAGGGTATTCTCTCTTCGAGGATGCTCCAATCACCGGTTTCTTTCAGATATGAAGCGGTTGAAAGCACAAGCCAAAGGGGATCATCATTGAAATTGCTGCCAATTTCATTGTTACCTTGCTTTGTCAGTGGCTGGTATTGGTGATATACCCCTCCATCAGGAAGTTGAGTGGCTGCCAGGTCAAGAATTCGGGGGCGAGCTTTCTCTGGAATGAGATGCATGAAACCCAAAAGGTCCTGGTTCGAATCACGGAATCCCATACCGCGACCAATCCCGGACTCAAAAAGGGATGCAGAGCGTGAGAAGTTGAATGTCACCATCATCTGGTAAGCATTCCAGATATTGACCATCCGGTTGGTGTGAACGTCAGGCACATTGACCTGAAGTTTATTCAATAGATCTCTCCAATATACCTGCAGGCCGCTAAAGGCTTTTTTCACTTCTTCTGCTTGTAAAAATTGTTGGATGATCGGCTTAACGGTAGTTTTATTGATGCGATTTGAACCTGGTGGATCGAATTTTTGATCAACAGGATTTTCGTGATAACCAAGAAGAAAAATGATCTTTCGGGTTTCACCTGGCTGCAGAGTGACCTTCATGTGAAGCGCACCAATAGGCTGCCATCCCATCGCAATGGAGTTATTTGTCTTTCCCTTTTTGACTGCCTGGGGGGTATCCCATCCCCGATATACACCCAGAAAGTCTTCACGCTGGGTGTCATACCCAGCTAATGGTTCTGAACAGGCAAAGAAGGCGAAATGATCACGCCTTTCCCGGTACTCTGACCTGTGATAAATGACACCTTCTTCGACCTCGACTTCACCGATCGAATAGTTACGCTGGAAGTTGGTTGAATCATCCAGGGCGTCCCATAAACAAAATTCAATCGCAGAGAAAATCGAAAGGTCAGCGATTTCTTTTCGGTTATTCCGGATAGATAATTCCCAGATTTCGAGGTTTTCTCCAACCGGGATGAAGTACTTGATTTCGCTGTGAATTCCAGCCCGCTCTGATGTAATTCTGGTGTAGCCCAACCCATGCCGGCATTCGTAAAAATCAAGAGGGGTTTTTGTGGGCTGCCATGTGGGCGACCAAAAACCAATCTCTTTCGAATGATCATCGCGGATGTAGATGTATCTTCCATTCTCATCGAGGGGTGCATTGTTATAGCGATAACGGGTAAGTCTGCGGAGGCGGGCATCTTTATAAAAAGAGTACCCTCCTGCTGTGTTGGAAATAATTCCAAAATACGAATCCATCCCCAGGTAATTGATCCAAGGCAGGGGTGTATCTGGCCTGGTGATCACATATTCACAATTATCATCGTCAAAATAACCAAAACGCATAAGAACCTCGAAAGATCACTTTCCTGGTGGGATAATCAATAGCGTAATAGAGAGTGCTGGAAGGTCAGTTGAAAAATTGCTTTTGATCTGGATCGGGGAAATCTCTTCAGCAAGATAGGTGGCATCTACAAGGATTTGTTTGGCAGGTGATGCATAATCGAAATTGCGCAGGTCAATGTTAATCGGTGTCTGTGAGGTATTTCGATTGACAAGGATCAGAGAAAGAGACCCGTCTTCTCGCATGGCTGCGTAAGAGCTTACCCCTTGAATGCCAGAAGACGAGAAAAGCCGTTGACCACCAAAATCCTTATAGATCAGGTAGACATAATATGAGTAGCGAGGTTTCCCTGAGCCAAGCAAGGCCCAGCCGCCGTTCCCATCCAATGCAAACTGGTTCACTATTTCAACATCCTGGTTGATCATTCGCCCAAGGGCGTCTGCCCACCAGATGGCATTCAGCAATGTATCTGGTGTGGTCTCTTTTCCTGATCGGCTGGACCAGTTTGAATTCACTTCTGTCACTGCAATGGGTATATCTCTACCAGTGGTTGCCAGGATCAATTGTCTGAGATCAGGAATGATCCTGTCCCATTCTTCACTGCTTCGCAATAATTCATCAGAGAAGGGATCGAAATTTCCAAAAGGATAGCGATGGAAGGATATGATATCAACAAGGTCTCCGTTTGCCAGCAGAAATTCCTTCATCCAATCCTTGTAATGAATATCTACAACAGCATCTCCCGGCATGCCGGTATACTGATGGATTTCAGGCCCAAGAAGCAGAATAGAGGGATCTACTGCTTTCATCGCCAATGCAAATTCTCGCCATTCAGTATTGAAGGCTGCAGTATCGTAATGGGGGATATTCCGTTGCCCCCAATACAGGGATGGTTCATTGCCAATAGACCAATACTTGATCCCATACTCTTTTGTTATGTTTGCATATTTGACCATGTCTGCAGCAGCTTTGGGCGTGGAATTCACCAGTTTTACCTGTACCATCGGTTCAGCATTGACCTGCCGGCAAAGGATGATGAACTCATCCAAAGCAGATTGAGATGGTGCATTTTCATCTACATAATTTCCACCAGGAAAGCGAAATATGGTAAATCCTGCATTTTTGATCAGCTCAACATCCGCCTTGGTGATACTTTGCCAGGGACCAACATTGGAACCATAGACCAATGGACTGATGTTACCCAGGTTTTGAGCC
>JBDKSY010000432.1:0-2603 GCA_039680395.1 Anaerolineaceae bacterium
GATGCGGGTATACCCGGTATAGAATCCATGATATTTTTCTGGCAAGCATGCAGCAATCCTGCACATGACTTCATCGGTTAATTCTTTGATGCTTGCTTCTCGGTTGTTACGATCTATTGGTGGTAACCGGTAGGCAGGCCCAAATTTTGCAACAACGGTGGGTTTTCGTAATTTTTTGAACATGGGAACGACCGTTTCGGTACCAGCCAAGCCTACTGGCACGATCGGAACATCCATTTTGGTTGCCAGAAGGATCGAACCCGATTTTCCTTCCAGCAATCCTCCCGTCTGACTGCGCGTACCTTCAGGCGAGATACCCAATGCGACACCCTTCTTGAGTAATTCAAACGACTCTTTAAACGCAGTAAAATCTGCTCTGGTACGATCAATCCAGATCCCTCCTGCGCTTTTTGCGAACCAATGAAAGAAAGGATTCGTTTTGTATTTATCGGTTACAAGAGCAGTGATATCTTTACGATACCCATTCATAAATAATACGGGAATATCAAACCTGCTGAGATGGTTGGTGGTGATCAACACGGGACCTTCAAGTGGAAGGTGTTCAAGCCCGACATATATTACATTGATCAATTTCGGCATCAAAAAACCAACGAGTTTTTGTAAAGTTTCGCGTTTCAATGCTGACTCCTGTACCAGGTTAAACACAAAGACATTTCGAAAGAAACGAGATCATCTCTAAAACAATAAGGGGATTTCATTGAATCAGCTTAAGCTGATTCGTCTTGTGATGGAATGGTAGCCTGCTTTTTACTCTGTGCACGTGCTTTGAAGAATTCGATTATTGCAGGAATACCAGGGATCAGAACTAAAGCGATCACCAATAAGGAAAAATGTTCTTTTACAAATTGAACCTGCCCAAAGAAGTATCCCAGGAATACAAAAGCGGCGGTCCAGGTAACCCCACCAATTACATTATAAGTAATGAAGTATGTGTAACGCATCTTCCCAATCCCGGCGACAAAAGGTGCAAAAGTACGAATGATGGGGATAAAACGTGCAAGGAAGATGGTTATTCCACCATGTTTATCATAAAATTTTTGAGTTCGGATCAAATATTCTTTTTTCAGAAAACGGATATTCCCGGAAAATGCGCGCGGGCCAATAAAATGACCGATCCAGTAATTCGCGGTATCACCCAAAACTGCAGCAGTGGCCATGAGACCAAATAATAACAGAGGATTCAGTGTGGTTTGCTCAGGTAATGCGCTGATCGCTCCAGCGGCAAAAAGAAGTGAATCGCCTGGTAGAAATGGGGTGAATACCAGACCAGTTTCAATAAAAATAACAATGAATAGAATTAGATATGTCCAAAAACCGAAATCCGTAACCATCTGCGCGAGATGCACATCCATGTGAAGGATGAAATCAACAATAGTCATAATAATATCCATGTAGGAATCCTAGCTTTCAAATCTTATAATAATTTACTATTCTACTCTGTTTTCAGATGAATCAGGATTGTCTAAATCTATTCTCATCTCTGCTGCTGGCAGCGCTGGTTCGCTTTTCGCCTTTCCACCCTTTCGGGCAATGACCAGGAGCATGACCATGCAGCAGGATAATGCAAACAAGGCAAAAGGTGCAATTTCGCCTATACGTGTCAGGATCAGGTTCAACTGGTTTATTGGCTCAATTAATTCAGTAAATCCCATCAATAATCCGATGGCGTTCCATAATCCGTGAATGAATACTGCCAGGAAGTAAGCTGTGCCAAGACGTAAATATTTCTTGTCATGCCAGGCACTCGCCAATCCCCAACCAACAAGACCCGAAGTTACCACATGCAACAGACCAGTTCCAGCCCTGCCAATCAATAAACCCGCCCAGGCGTCTCCTGTAGGTGTGGCCATATATCCAATGCTTTCGATCAGAGAAAATCCTGCTCCGCAGAACATACCATACAAAAAACCTTGAGCTGGATCAATTTTTTTCACAAAAGCCCACATCCAGATAGGTTTCAAAGCTTCTTCAATGATCGGGATGATCACTGACATGGTAGCCAGAATACTGAATATCACCCAGGGATTCTGCATCAGAGGTTTGACCACACGCATGATGAGAACCGGATCCATGCTGGAAAAACTCAATTGCTGTACGATCTTTTGAAATTTCTCCAATAATTCAGGTGAAATGATAAGTATCATAACCCCGATGATTGCAATGGTCATCAAAGCTATGATCTCTGCTGCCATAATAAAAGCAGGTGTGATCAGCATATTGACACCAAACAAGCTCCAGGTAGCCTGTCTGTCTTCTGGTTGAATTTCTTTGTTGCCCAGTTTTATCCAGATCCAAATGGGTAACGCGATCAAAAGCACTGTCAATACTGGCAGAAGCAGCCAATCCCAATTGACCTTTCCAGAAAGCACACCTCCCAGTACAAGCAGCGGCAGCCAGAGTCCCAGAAAGATCAATGGTAAGAATTTCCAGTTTGAAAGTGTTTTCGCAGGAAAAGGCTTGTTTAATAACCGGAGAATTGCGTAAACAATCCCAGGTACCAGTAATAAACTGATGCCGATCAGTGTCCAGCTAAAAACAAAACCTGGATACAGATAATCTCTCGTTTCGCCTAAAGCAATACC
>JBDKSY010000433.1:0-4618 GCA_039680395.1 Anaerolineaceae bacterium
GATTGTGGCAATAAAGGCAGACTGGTTGTGGTCAATAACGAGTTTTCAGGCATCATATTCTATTCCCGATCATTCTTCTACTGGTGCGGCTGTTGAATTTCTCACCAGCAGATTTCCCTTTAAAATCTTTATCGTTTGAGTTAATGGAAATTTTCCAACCTCATAGCCCAGCAAGTCTACTAGAAGTTGAGCAGCTTCAATTCCAAGCACCCGTTTTGGTTGGTCAAATGTGGTTAATGTAGGATTGGTGAAAGCAGAGTAGGTTATGTTATCGAATCCAGCGATGGAAAGCTGTTCAGGAACCCGGATACCTGCCTGCGCACACGCATTCAAAGCTCCTATGGCAAGCATATCATTGAAACAGAAGATAGCTGTTGGCATTTTTTCAAGGCGCCTGAAATATTCCATGGCTTCGTATCCCAGGTGAGCCTCTCCACCGGCAACCTCAAAAATGTACTCATTGGGAACAGCCATTCCAGCTTCCTGCATGGTATCGCGAAATCCTGTTAACCTGTCTGAAGTGGTGCGACCAGAGCGTGAGTTCCCCAGGTAAGCGATCCTGCGATGGCCTAATGTGATCAAATGTCGCGTGACCTGCTGGCTGCCATCTACATCATCATGGTAAATGGAAAAATGAAAGCTATCATCAGCAGACTGATTATTGAGCACCACAACAGGAAAACCGTAAGACAGCAGTTGATGCCCTTGCTCAGCGCTGAAAGATGATGAACAAATAATGACACCATCCGTCCGTTGTTCCATCATGGTCTGGACGATCTTTCGTTCGCGTATAGGGTCATGCTGCGAAGAGGCGATAAAAAGGCTGTACCCTTTCTCCTGGGCAACCCCTTCAATGCCAAACAGAATTTCGTTAAAGAAAGGGTCGGCAATGCTGCTGAGGATCACCCCCAGCACCTGGGTGCGATTTGTTTTAAGGCTGCGGGCAGCCGCACTGGGCTGGTAACCCATTTCTTGCGCTGCCTGCCGGATGCGGTCTACCGTTTCGGGAGAAATGAGCGAGCTGCCATGTAACGCACGGGATACCGTGGAATGAGAAACCCCTGTTTTTCTTGCAATATCCTTGATCGTTGTCGCCATGAGATCACAACCTGCACACGTGTGCAATTTTTCATATAGTTTACATTTTGTGCAACAGAAAGTCAATACCTTTTCGAAAGAAAGCTTGCATATATTTTTGTTTTGTCGTATTATAGCAGCAATTGCAAGTTTAATTTCATATTTCTTAATTTTGCAAGTATCTTCTTATTCCAACGGGAGAACTCATGAAACCTGAAATTGATGTCATTTTCCTTGATGTTGGCAACACTTTGCGAATCGTCGTTGAAGATCCCGAATTTCAAGCACATTCCAGACATGAATTAATGGAACTTGTTCAATCCAAAGAATCCCCCGATGCTTTTTTTGAAAAAGTCGAAGCACGCTGGAAAGCCTATCGCCACCACTCCAAAGGTTCACTGTTGGAAGCTTCGGAGTTGGAGCTCTGGTCACAATGGCTTCTGCCCGATTATCCCATTGAGATCATTGCCCCTCAAACCAGTAAATTAACCCGCCTGTGGCGCAATCGAGATGGCAGACGCGTTGCCCGCGATGATGCCAAAGAGACCATTGTTGAACTTGACCGGCGCGGTTATCTGTTGGGAATTATTGCCAATACAATTACAGAAACCGAAATCCCCGATTGGATGCTTGCAGATGGGGTCATCCGTTATTTCAAGACAGTCATCCTTTCATCAAAAGTAAGGGTTAGAAAACCCGATCCTCAAATATATTGGCTGGCAGCACGGGTGATGGGTGTCGAACCATCCCGCTGTGCTTATTTGGGAGACAATCCCATTCGAGATGTAGAAGGTACTCATGCGGCCGGCTTTGGGATGATGATCCTTTTTGAAGAACCAGCCACTCTCGCAAAAGAACCTCAAACTGGTGAATTCAAACCAGATTACAGCATCAAAGAAACCAGGCAGCTATTGGATATCTTCCCTCCACGACTGTAACTCATCATCCTTTCAAGAAGCTGTTCAACCCCTGCAGCAATTCAAGAATGATGGATTCGAAAGGGAGAAAATGGATAGCAAACCAGTCATTCACGGCGGGCATCTTCTCGCCAAAGCAGTAGAAAAAGTTTATGCAGAAGGGCAGACGGATTATTCCATTGAACCACTTGTTCGAGTGGATGGAAGTGGGACTCCAATTGGATTAATTCAGGAAAACGATGCCGTTATTTTTTGCTGCCGGCGGGGTGAGCGCGAAATTGAATTGACCGAAGCGTTTACTGAAAACGATTTCCCCTTCTTTGAACGCCAGAGGATCAAAGACCTGAATTTCATCATCCTGACACTCTACCATGAGAAATTCAAAGACCTGCCGGTTGCGTTTGCCCCATCCAATATAGAAAACACGCTGGGAGAGATCGTAAGCAACGCTGGTTTACGACAATTGCGGTGTTCCGAAACGGAAAAATTTGCCCATATTACTTTCTTTTTGAACGGTGGGAATAACAAGGTTTTTCGAGGAGAGGACCGTATCCGCATCCCCTCACCCAAAGGCATTGCTTTTGATCAGGTACCAGAATTAAGCCTGCCCTCAGTAGCCGATGAAGTCATCAGAGGCATCCAGACAGGCTATGATCTGATCATCACCAATTTTGCCAACGGTGATGTGATCGGTCACACTGCCAATACCCAGGCAAAGATCCAATGCGCAGAATATGTGGATAAACATCTGGGCCGGGTAGTGCAAGAAGCCATGCAAAACGATTATGGGGTTGCGATCACCGCCGATCACGGGAATCTTGAGTTGATGCTGACCGAAGAAGGGAAACCTCATGTTTCGCACACGACCAATCCGGTTCCGTTCATCCTCATAGACCCAAATTCTGATGCACCCATAAACTTGAACAATGGCAGTCTACAGGATATTGCTCCAACTGTTTTAAGGGTTTTGGGAATCCAACAGCCTGAAAGCATGACCGGTAAACCTCTGTCTGGAATGCATGATTGGGGATCCACACGGCGCATGCTGCTCATCATTCTGGATGGTTGGGGAATGGGTAGAGAAGACCAATCCAACCCCATCCATCTTGCATCCACACCGGTTTGGGATGAGTTGGTAAAAAAGTACCCACCCACAATGCTGCAAGCATCCGGCGAATCGGTTGGACTGCAAGAAGGTAAAGCGGGTAATTCAGAGGCCGGCCATATGAATATTGGTGCGGGCAAGGTAGTCCTTCAAGATGATGTACGCCTTGACCAGGCGATAAAAGATGGCACCTTTTCTACCAATTCCATATTCCTTCAAGCGATCGAAGGAGTCAGGCAGCACAATTCACACCTGCACCTGATCGGATTATTGACAGAGAAAAGTTCTCATGGTTCCATTGACTATCCTCTTGCCGTGTTAAGAATAGCCAGGGATATGGGATTAAAGGAAGTCTATTTGCACCTCATTTTTGATGGTCGCAGTACTGAACCCGGCAGTGCTCCAGCTCTGTTGGAAAAATTAGACAGCGCATTAGCAGAAATTGGCGCAGGCGAGGTTGTCACTGGCATCGGTCGAGGAATTGCTTTAGACCGGGATGGAAATTACGAAAAAATCCAACGAGCTTATGAAGCATTGGTGATGGGGAAAGGCAGGTGGTATTCATGACGGATCTTTCATCACTTTCAGATGGTTACCGTTTTTCAGAAATTCTTTTTGCGAAAATGGCATTGATTGACCCAGGTATTCCCGAACTGGAGTTGTATGAATTCCGCTATGCGCTGGACCTTATCACTCCAGTAGATGGCTGGAATTCGATCTCTTTGATGGAAACAGGATCCATAGAATCCTTGATCCAACAGCCAGATTTCTACGAAAGTATTCAGATCAAGCCCATGAAGAACGGCAAGATAGTGCTGGATGAGAAAATTGCCTGGCTCACCGGGATGTTACTCGTTGGACTGGTGACAGAAAAATACACAGCACAATGGGTGAACAAATTTTTTTATTTTGATATCAGAAGTTTCATCTTTCTCGTGCGGACGAAATATTACACACACTCCATCCTCGAGCATTTTGAAGGCCATCCATTTGTTCAATTCTCACCCGGTCAAAAGTCCCTGGCAAAATTACAGGATATTGGATTTGGCGAATTTAAAGAAGCCAATCGTGTGATCAATCAGGCATTCGTGGATGCGGTAAAAAAGATCATTGCCACCAAAGGCACTCCTCTTTTGCTTACATTGGTTGGACCTTCTGCAGCAGGAAAAACAGAGATCGTCTCGCGTTTTTCAGAAGAATTGACCAGAGAAGGGAAAAGCATCACCTCGATCGAAATGGATAACTTCTTTAAGGATCGAGAGTTCCGTGACGGGAAACCGATGGATAGAGAGGTTATTCATTTCGACCTTTTCCAGCAATGCATGAAAACACTGCTGGAAGGAAAACCTGCATCCATGCCAAAATATCATTCCTCTCTGTCGGTTTCCAGTCATGATCTGGATGGGAATTTGCGCCCCGGGCAAAGCCTTCTCCGCGTGGAGCCAGCCGATATCATTCTGCTGGAAGGGAATTTCCCCTTCTATATCCCAGAAATTGCACCCTTGATCGGTCTCAAAAT
>JBDKSY010000434.1:0-2069 GCA_039680395.1 Anaerolineaceae bacterium
TGGCATGGTCTTTAAGGATTTGAAAATTGTTCAAGCCTTTAGCTTTCGCAGTCAGAATATAGTCTTCTGAAAGCACCTCTAGAACGGTGCTGCGCATGATCAGCATGTATTCACCCAACACCACAACGGTAAAAGTGATCGTTGGCAAGGCGAGATGCCTGAGCAAATCGACGAAAAGTGCTCCACCAACCAGATGCGAACCTGCGGTTAATTTACCTCCTACGGGCAATCCCAGCCATGTGCTGCCTGCAAACAGCAGCATAATGCCCAACCAGAAAGTTGGCAGGCTCCAGGTGACCAGGCTGAAGATAAGGGTCGAATAATCAATGGCGGTGTGCGACTTCCAGGCAGCGATCACCCCCATGGTCATACCTATGATAATTGACAACACCTGCGCTATTCCGATCAGGATCAAGGTATTGACAAGGTAATCACCCAGCATGCTGATCACTGGTCGGTTGGTAGCATAGCTGATACCCAGATCACCTTTCAATAAATTACCAATATAAATAAAGAATTGGGTATCGAATGGGTTGACCGCACAACTTCCAAACTTAATGGGGTTGAGCGATTCAAAGCAGTTGATGACCGGTTTATCTAATCCAAAACGGATGCGGATGGCTTCTTGTGCATCCGCAGACATGCGCGGGTCTTTCACCCCCGCACGTACCGGATCGCCTGGTAACACTCTGAACAAAAAGAAGTTCAGCACGATCACAAATAAAATCGAAATAGCTGCCCACTTGATCTTATTCAGCAGATACAACCAACGTTTCAACGCACTCCTCCAAGATTTCCTGGAAAGCATCCTTCTTTTTACCGCTTTCGGCGGAAATGACCAGATAATTTAAATCATCTCGATGGCTGGGGTAATAACGTTCCCTTTTACCCCAGCCACTGGGTATTACAATATTTTCTATTTCACTGGCTCAACATACAGCAGGGATGTTGGGTCTTCCATTGCCAGCTTTGGCTGGTCAGTCTTCCATCCTGTGAACCGGTCAGTCCGGTAAGCCTGCACTGCTTTTGCATAGAAGGGGATCACATAAACGACATCGTCATGCACCAATTTCTGCATATTCCAGACAATTTCTTTTCGGGATTCCACATCCAATGCGCTGGTTTGCTCCTTATACATCTGATCGTATTCAGCGTTGGAGTACCCGGTTTCGCTCATACCAGTTGGGATTTCTGCGGAGGTCATTACACTCAACAGGAAACTTGGATCGGGATCTGAACCCCAACCCCAGATAAGGATATCGTAATCAAACGTAGGGCAACAAATGGATGTGAGTGCATCTGGATCCAATGCCTGCAGCTCCACTTTTACACCGATCTGTGCCCAGGTTTTAGATACCATCTCTGCCAACCGGGGTGCAACAGTGCTATCGTTTGGCCAGTTCAGGCGAAAAACCAGAGACTGACTGCCATCGGGCATCTCTCGAACGCCATCTCCATCCAGGTCTTTGTATCCTGCAGCGTCCAGGATTTCGTTGCCTTTGGCAATGTCGAATGGATAGTCCTCGATGGTATTGTTGTACCAGATCCCCAAGCTGTCTGGGATCAGGGTGAGTCCGGGAGTTCCCAGACCCAGCAAGATCACATCGATCAAATCCTGCTTATTGGTGGCATAGGCAATTGCCAGGCGTACTTGCTTATCGCGTAATGCCGGGTGCCCGGTGCAGGAGCCGTCTTCAGGGCAATTGGCAGGGTCGACCTGATTAAAGATAATATCGGTGAGTTCGGGTGCCAATGGGGCGCCCACCACTACTTCGACATTTTCAGCATTTTTCAACGTTGCCACCGCCGTATTGGGCATTTCGGTGATCATATCCACCTGCCCGGTTTTGATGGACTGTACCAAAGCATCTTCATTAGTGAAGGTCTGGAATACAACTTCATCAACCTTTGGCATCGTGCCATAAAAATCGGGGTTGACAGTCAGATGTACCAGTTCATTCTGCTTGAATTCCACCAGTTTGAAGGGGCCGGAACCGATCAACTCGGCATTTTCAAATTCCGTTGCTGCTGCACCTTCGGTGTGATCTTTCCAGATATGCTCGGGAAGG
>JBDKSY010000435.1:0-1794 GCA_039680395.1 Anaerolineaceae bacterium
CTGATATTCCTTGAAGAAATAAAGACACCATCAGTTGTGATCGTGAAAAAAACCATGATAACAAGCAGAGCAATAAACATAAAATATTGGCCAATGTTGGCAGTCAGCATATGTTTAATTTCTGTAAAGATTGAATTTTTCTTATTTGTAATTGGTTCTTCTGTCATGGCGTTGCTCCTCAATAATCTACTGCCATTTCCATTATTTTTTCTTGTGTGGCTTCCTCAATTGGGAGCTCACCATTGATCCTGCCTGCTGACATGACATAAACACGGTCACTCATTCCTAAAATTTCAGGAAGTTCGGATGAAATCATGATAATGCTCATTCCCTTCTCGACCAGTGAATTCATGATCGTGTATATCTCATACTTTGCACCCACATCAATGCCCCGGGTTGGCTCATCCAGGATCATGACTCCTGGTTTGACAAAAAGCCACTTGCCCAAAGATACCTTTTGTTGGTTGCCACCGCTCAAGTTGCGTACCTTTTGTTCAATGCTGGGGGTTTTAATATTCAAGCTTGTCTTATACTCGTTAGCTATCACGATTTCATCATTTTCATTAATGATGCCGTGTTGGGCAATTTCCTTTAAGTTTGCCAGGGTGATGTTTTGCTTTACATCCTCGATCAGGATCAGCCCATTGCCCTTGCGATCTTCGGTGACATAAGCAAGTTCTGACTCGATGGCGTCATGGGGGTCCCGAAATTTGCATTCTTTCCCCTTTAGCCACAGATTGCCGCTGATCCGATAATGATCCGGGTTGCCGAAAATACTCTTTGCCAATTCTGTCCGTCCTGACCCCATTAAACCGGCAATCCCAACAATCTCGCCCCCCCGTACAGTGATATTGATGTTCTTCAAAATATCCCTGTGCAGCGCCGGGGAGTAGGCGCTCCAGTTTTCCAATTTCAAAACAACATCCCCTATCTGCGTTTTTTCACGTTTTGGGAAGACATTATCAATTGACCGGCCAACCATATTTTTGATCAATGTTGGTTCAGTAACTTCCCCTTTATGAGCATCCAGGGTGCAGATGGTCTTGCCATCGCGCAAAACGGTCACAGTGTCCGCAATGGCCAGAACCTCTCTTAGCTTATGGGAAATTAAAATGCAAGTAACGCCCTGTTCTTTTAATCCTTTAATCAGACCTAAGAGATTATCACTATCACTTTCATTGAGTGCCGCGGTTGGTTCATCCAGGATCAAGATTTTGACTTCTTTCTTCATGGCTTTAGCAATTTCAATGAGCTGCTGCTTGCCAACGCCTAATTCTTTCACTTTAGTTTCAGGGCTGACATCAAGCCCTACTTTTTTGAGTATTTCAGTTGCCTGTTTTATGGTCTCATTCGTATCGATCGTCATGCCAGTAGTGATTTCGTTGCCTAAAAAGATATTCTCATAGACGGACAATTCCGGAACTAACGCAAGTTCCTGATAGATGATGGCAATCCCAGCCTTTTCACTCTCTCGAACGTCATTAAATTGTTGAAGTTCACCCTCAATATAAATTTCTCCACTATACGATCCAAAAGGATGAACTCCGCTAAGAACCTTCATTAAGGTTGATTTTCCGGCCCCATTTTCTCCTACCAAACAGTGGATTCCCCCCTTTTTTACACAAAAAGAGACGTTATCCAATGCTTTGACTCCGGGGAATTCCTTGGTAATGGATTTCATCTCCAATATGGGTGTATCCATATAATCTCCCGATCTACTGACTTATTAGTTTATTAAGACTGGTGATGGCGCAATGCCACCACCAGTCTTAATTGTATTACAAAATATTTTTA
>JBDKSY010000436.1:0-1886 GCA_039680395.1 Anaerolineaceae bacterium
TTTTGTAAAAGAACAAAGAACAGCATAATAATGCTGATATAGAAAATCGTTTCCATCCCTGAGACGGATGCCCATAACAAGTGCCATTCTGTCGCAAAGAACAAACCTACACCCAACATAAAGATTAGGGGAGGTTTTTCGGTATTCTGCTTGAAATAAATCATTGCGAGTATAGCCACACCAATCATGCAAGCAATACCCAACACATATGTCCACCATTGTGGAATCTCTAGCCAATGCCCTGGCACAAGAAGAAGGGTCCACAGTGGTGATGTCGAACCTCCAGATACCTGACCTGGAAGAAAAGCCCATTCCCCTGATTTTGCAAGATTGCGTGCGTAGGTTTGATGGATCCAGGCATCATCTAAAGGATAACCAGTTCCGTTCTTCCCTTCACTTACCGCCAGATACAAGCTAGCAGCCAGCAAAGCCACAATCCCCACAAGGTAATATGTGTAATTATGTTTCGAAAACGGCTTTCTTAATTTTCTTTTTTCATTGCCTGTGAAATCGTTTTCCATAGTTATTCCCCCGGTACATGGAAGATGTGCACATCACCTGTCGTCTGGATAAGTTGCATACAAGAAATTTGTTCGGGTGATTCATATAATCCATCTAATCCGTCGGGGTGATTTGACTCTAAGACAACATACTTCGCATTAAATTTCTTAGCTGCAGAAAGAAGATTTTCAACCTCTCCATTGGGGATCACAATTGACTTTCTACCTGTAGCCAGATAGAAACCTGGGGGATCATTCACCATAATAATGGCATCATTTGGCACATCCAACTTTTCGAGCATTTCATCTACTTTCCTGTATTGTGCATTACTGCTATTCCATGAATTCTGCCCTGAAGGAGAAATAACCCTTCCAAAAAATAAAACAGCCGTCATCATCGCAGCAATGCATATGAAACCAAATGAAAACACATTTCGTGAAGTTTTCGGATGCCACCTTCTTTTCCTTACACCCCACTGGATAAGAGAGGTTAATCCAACAGGGAACACACTCCAGAATAAGGGTTGTAGCGCGGCTCCAGAGTGGAAAAATCCTCCACGTGCCCCGGCGAAAGGAAAAACAATAGACATGACACCAAAAATTGCCAGCCACATAATAAATCCAAAAATGATTTGTGGTTCTTTCCTTTGCTTCCATGCTCCGATCAAAATAAATGGGAGTAAAAATATCTGCATCTGTACACCGAAAAATGTCTTTAGATTCTGTACAATGGCATTGAGCCTTACAACAATAATTTCTTTCCATCCACTGGCTAACCATGTAGCAGAATTAAGACTATCAGCAGGATAAGAAAAGGTCTGATTATACGAAGTCAACCAGATCGTTAGCGAACCTCCTGATGGTAATAATGTGCCCCATTCACTCAGATTTCTTCCATACCACCAGAATGTCACTACGCCATATCCAACAAGCAGAATGAGCAGATAACCAAAATATTGAAATATCCTCTTTACCTTTTTACTAGATAAAGCTCTACGGTAATCTCGCCAAAATCTCCAGATGAGAATGCCTGTTCCACCCATCAACCAGAGTAATCCATCCGCTCGCGATAAGTGCATCAACCCTAGTAGAATTCCTGATAACAGGTATCCAAAATCTCTTTTCAAGCCCGGCGTTTCAAATATATCTTCATTAAAAATTATTAGAAGGAAACTACAACCTAGAACCATGAGAAACGGGAAACTATCTGTCAAAGTAATAAAAATCGAATAGTAACCAGAAAATATTGCCAGGATACCCGCAATCCACGCCACCGATGGATCTGCACCAGTTTTTATTGAAAGCCTGATAACCAGCAAAGGAAGAATTGATGCAGCTAAAATGGCAAAAAAGCGTGCTGCAAAAAATTTTTCACTACCGAATAGC
>JBDKSY010000437.1:0-2614 GCA_039680395.1 Anaerolineaceae bacterium
CAACCTGCTGGATGGTGATCGCAATTTGGTTCGTCGCCTGTTCAGACTGATTGGCAGCAGCAGCCAGTTGACTGGCAGCTTCGGTTAAACTCAATGAATTTTCAGCAACTGTGGAAAAAGCCTCACGTAAATTGTCAATCATTTTAGTTAAAGAAATACCAAGGTAATCCTTTTCGGAATGTAATTTGATATCTACTGTCAGATCACCTGATGCCATGGCGTCGGCTGCCTGACTGATATGACCGAAATAATCAAACATCTGATTCAAATCCCTGGCGATGGCTCCAAATTCATCATTCCGGCCGAAAAGGGCTGCTTTTTCTTTTTCAGATAATTCTCTTTTGATATTTCCAACAGCCAATTTACTTGTGACCGACATGACCGTAAATAATGGCTTTTTTATGGATTTGATGACAATGATGACGTAAATGATCAACAGGATGGTTAAAATAACAGCGACAATAAACATCGCAGTGGTAGAGGTATTCGCTGATGCTTCACCTGAAGCCACATTATCTTCAGCTATCTTTTGATTGACTGATACCAATTTCTCTAAATTATCAAAGACAGCAGTAGAAGCATCTGAAAACTCACCACCATCGTTGAGGCTCGCTTGAACTTTGACGCCATTTCCTGCTTCTGCCCAGTTGATGAGGTTGGCAGTAGCTTTTTTATAATCTGACCAACTATCGTCGAAATCATTTAAAACAGATTCTTCTAATTGCGATAGATCAGTTGCGCTATACGATATGATGGCAGCATTGACCGCAGCGATATCGTTTTCAATGTTTTTACTTACCTCTTCTCTTTCATGTGGTGAAGCATAATATTTGAATACGTCTTCGTTCATTGCCATAACCTGGTTTTCAGCCTGATAAACATATTGCAAAGGTACCAGGCTGTCATCAAAAATCATTGCCAGGTCTTCCTTGGCTGAGTTAAGGCCAAACAACCCCAATATTGCAATAGCAATAAGAGAGAGAGCAAAATAAATCGCCATAGTAGTCAGTTTCAGACTTGTTTTCATGTTATTGATGAACTTCATTGATTCCTCCAGAGTAATGATGCGAATATTTTTGTTGGATAAATTAATAAGTCATACGAATAATGATCCTGATCAGGCAGGGTAGAAACAGTAAGAAGCCCTCAGGTTGCGACTGATGAAATCTTTTGTAGAGCGGTTTTCTCTCTAGCCGATAGCACCTGACTGAGATCGAGCAGGATGATCAGGGTATCCTTTACTTTTGCAACACCGGTGATAAAAGATGACTTTGTTGTGGATACTATGGCTGGTAGTGGGGAAATTAAATCATCTGAAACCGTCATCACTTCAGAGACCCCATCCACGATCATTCCTACCTCCATTGCTCCAACTGTTACAACAATAATGCGGCTGCTGGCATCAATTTCTTTGAGTGGAAGATTCAAGCGTTTGCGAAGATCCACAACGGGGAGCACATTTCCCCGAAGATTGGTTACTCCTTCAACAAATCGTGGAGAATGAGGGAGCTTTGTGATCGTCAGTACCTTGATGATACTTTCAACTGCAGAGATGTTTAAACCGAAATGCTCCTGGTCAATGGAAAAGACAACAATTTGATGCTCCATAGGTACTGCAAATTCCTCCTTTGTACCTGCTCACAAGGTTACGACATGGAACTTCTTGGCAAAAAATATTAATAAATTTATCGGTAATTGAAATCTTTATTAGAATACCTGTTATCAAATTAACATCACATAAAAACGTTATTAATAGGTTGGAAAATCCAAATTAATTTTTAATTTTTAAGTTGTGGGGGAAACATATAACTTATGGCGATGCTAATAAAAAATACTGGCCTTTTTTCAAGGCCAGTATTCGTTATCTTTGAGGTACAACAACCCTTTTATATATCCAGATTCCTTACATCTTTGGCGTGTGTCTGTATAAAGCGGGTGCGTGGTGGCACTGCGGAGCCCATAAGGATATCAAAGGTACGGTCAGCGGCAGCAGCATCTTCGACAGATACTTGTAAAAGTGTTCGCGTAGCTGGATCCATGGTAGTTTCCCACAATTGTTGGGGGTTCATTTCTCCAAGACCTTTGTAACGGTTGATAGTGGCTTTATCAGCGTTGATCCCAAGTTCGTTTAGAACGCGGTCTTTATCAGTATCAGTGTAAGCATAGTGCACGTTGTTCTTATAAGCAACGCGATAGAGGGGAGGCTGGGCAATGTACAGATGACCCTCTTCGATCATTTTAGGCATAAAACGGAAGAAGAAAGTAAGCAGGAGAGTGCGAATGTGAGCACCATCTACATCAGCATCGGTCATAATTATGATCCGACCGTAGCGCAGGTTCGAAAGATCAAAAGTATCGCTAATTCCTGTTCCGATAGCTGAAATGAGTGCTTTTACCTCGTTATTCCCCAAAATTTTATCCAACCGGGCTCGTTCAGTATTGAGGATCTTTCCACGCAAGGGGAGGATCGCCTGGAAATGCCGGTCTCGCCCTTGTTTTGCAGAGCCACCAGCACTGTTCCCTTCAACGATGAACAGTTCGGTCTTATTGGAATTACGTTCGGAGCAATCGGCCAATTTTCCAGGCAGGGTAAGGCTTTCAAGCGCTGACTTGC
>JBDKSY010000438.1:0-8872 GCA_039680395.1 Anaerolineaceae bacterium
CAGTTTAAGGCTTTCGGGTTTACCTCAATGAGCAGTTATACCCCCAGTGAACTTATAGAAATCCTTGCGGAATATGGCATTTTTATTAAAGAGGATGTTGGGGCAGAAGACTATCAAGAACGTTATCCCCAGCCACTTCACCGAAATTTACCAGTTTTACCATTTGAGCGGGTTTTATACGCTGAAGTAAGCGGAAAAGATGCAAAGGAAAGGATAATTCTACGGGATTAATTATTTTCCTACGCAAGCGATTTATTTAAGCAAAATTCATATTTTTTATATTATTAATATTAATTGACAAGAGTCTCACAAAGACGTATAATACGTCTGGTTTACAGCACAAATAGTGTGCTGGATCGTCACTTTATTAACTTCAGGAGGTAGTAAAAGAGACGCAGTTTGAGAGGCATCGTGTTTCTCTCCCAGAATTTCTCGGCTGCAACTATGCGAGCCGATTTTTTGTCTCTTTTACAACCCTTGCAGGAAATGAACTTAGACACAGGAGGAGGTGAGAAAATTTTATGGCATTGGTAAACCTTCGCCAAAACGAGAGCCAGGACCAGTTGCTCAAACGTTTTCGCAAGAAAGTTGTGAAAAGTGGTGTATTAAGCACAGTCCGACGCAAACGTTGGTTCATTTCCAAAAGTGAATTACGTCGTGTGGAAAAGAAGAAATCAATGCGCCGAATTAAAAGGCGCCAGTATACCCACATGGCTGAGTAAGGTTGTGTGGTTCAGTCATTACCCTGTAAGCCGGGGTGTGACCAGGAGGTTTTATGGCTAAAGAAGATGATAAGATCACAGTTGAAGGCACCATCGTGGAAGCATTACCTGCAACACAGTTCAAAGTGCGGTTAGATAATGGTCACGATGTATTGGCCTATTTATCTGGCAGAATGCGCAAGTACTACATTCGTATACTGTTAGGAGATAAGGTTCGGGTTGAAATGAGCCCATACGACCTTACCCGTGGCAGGATCGTGTACCGCCAGAAGAAAAACAACGAAGGTCCTATCGAAGAGTAACCTCCAAAGAAGAATTAAGACGCCCCCGTAGTATATTCGGGGGCGTATTTAGTTCATTATTAATGAAGAAGCTACGCATAAAAAAACGAGGTTGGCGATTTCGCCAACCTCGTTTGCTTTAACCATGTGCTCTAAAATAGAATGTTTCCGTCAAAACTGGTAAGTACTTTCATGTAGTTGGCACGTTCAAAAGCAGCTGGATCAGCTACATTTTTTTGACTCATGCTGCCATGGATTTGGGTTATGGATTCACATTCCAGCTTTTCCATCCACCTCTCTATCTCACAAAGGATCTCTGTGAGACGCTGACTTCCACTGCGCAACAGTTCAGAAGTGAGCATGGCAACATTGGCACCAGCCATGACGGCTTTGAGAACATCCTCGCCAGAATGCACACCCGACGTCAATGCCAGGTCTGTCTGAAGGCGACCAGAGAGTATGGCTATCCAGCGCAAAGGCAGGCGCATATCCCCTGGGTCGCTCAAAATGAGATTGGGAACTACTTCTTGTTCCTCAATATCAATATCTGGCTGGTAGAAACGATTGAACAGAGTAAGCCCATTCGCTCCGGCTTTGACAAGCTGTTGAGCAAAGTGAGGCAGCGATGTGTAATAGGGGCTCAATTTTATAGCAAGTGGTATATGGATCTCTTTCCGCACTTCACTTACCAGCGCAACATATTCATCTTCAAGCTGCGAGCTGTTGAGAGAAAAATCAGTGGGCACCGAGTAGATATTCAACTCTAATGCATCCGCTCCGGCTTCTTCGATTTTTCGGGCATAATTGATCCAACCACCGCGCGAAACTCCATTCAAGCTGCCTATGATGGGTATCTCGACGGATATTTTCAGCTTTTGAATGAGATCGAGGTAGCTCTCTGGTCCGACATTGTAATTTTCAAAATCCGGAAAATAAGTCAAAGCTTCAGCAAATGATTCAGTTCCTCTATTGAGAAAATGATCCAGGGCTTTACTTTCATGGATGATTTGCTCTTCGAACAGAGAATACATTACTACTGCTGAAGCACCAGTATCTTCAAGGCGTTTAACATTTTCCACCTTTTTAGAAAAGGGGGAAGAAGATGCCACTACCGGGTTCTTAAGCGTCAGTCCTAGATATTTTGTACTCAGGTCTACCATTCAAGCCTCCGTTTTTACTCTTCGGTTTTTTCGGTTTTTCCAAACTTGTATTCGATCTCTGCCATCTGACGATACAGGTTCCAGCGTTTTTCTACATCGGTGCGTGCCTGTTTCATCAGCATTTCAGCGCGAGCTTCGTCACTCTGTAACAACATGCGATAGCGGGTTTCGTTATAAGCGTAATCTTCTACAGAAATGGTTGGCTCTTTTGAATCAATTTGCAAGGGATTCTTGCCTTCATCAACCAGGGCAGGATTGTAGCGGAAGAGTGGCCAGATACCACAAGCAACTGCATTCTTCTGTTGTTCCAACCCTTTGCGCATGTCAATGCCATGAGAAATACAATGGCTGTAGGCAATGATGATGGATGGACCATCGTAAGCATCTGCTTCCAGGAAGGCACGCAGGGTGTGAGCATCATTGGCACCCATAGCAACTTTGGCTACATAAACATACCCGTAAGCCATTGCGATCATACCCAGGTCTTTCTTGGGCAATCCCTTGCCTTTGGCTGCAAATTTTGCTACCGCAGCACGTGGAGTGGATTTGGATGCCTGACCACCAGTATTAGAATACACTTCGGTATCCAATACCAGTACATTCACATTGCGACCTGATGCCAGAACGTGGTCAAGTCCACCGTAACCAATATCATAAGCCCAACCATCGCCACCAATAATCCAGACAGATCTCTTTACCAGGATGTCGGCAAGGCTCAATAATTGCGCCGCATTTGGATCTTTGCTGGTTGCCAGACGATCCTTCAGTTCAGTGATGCGAACACGCTGTGCAGCAATTCCAGCAGCATTGCTTTGATCAGCCTGCAGGATATCTGTTACCAATCTATCACCGAGCACTCCACCGAGAGATTTGATCAGCTCGGTTGCATACTCTGTCTGCTTGTCAATTGTCAGGCGCATGCCAAGGCCAAATTCAGCATTATCTTCAAACAATGAGTTAGCCCAGGCTGGACCACGACCTTCTTTGTTATATGACCAGGGGGTGGTAGGCAGGTTGCCGCCGTAAATGGAAGAACAACCAGTTGCATTTGCCACGACCATCCGGTCACCGAATAATTGAGAGGCTAATTTTAGGTAGGGAGTTTCACCACAACCAGCGCATGCACCAGAGAACTCAAATAAGGGGGTCAGCTCCTGTGAATTCTTGACGGTAGTTGGAACAAATGCTGTCCGGTCTGGATCTGGCAGACTCATGAAGAATTCCCAGTTCTTGCTTTCGTTTTCGCGCAAAGGTACCTGGTCAGCCATGTTGATCGCTTTGCGACCCGCCTGTGATTTATCTTTTGCAGGGCAGACTTCGATACACAGGCCACAACTAGTGCAGTCTTCAGGTGCAATCTGAACAGTGAATTTAGCGCCGGGCATTTCTTTGAATTTGGCATCAACAGATTTGAAGGTCGCGGGAGCATTCGCAAGCAGCTCAGGACTGTAAACTTTCTGGCGGATCACTGCATGTGGGCAAACGAAGGAGCACTTGCCGCACTGAATACACAGATTGGGTTCCCAGACTGGAATTTCGAGTGCGATATTGCGTTTTTCCCATTGGGTAGTGCCAGAGGGAAAGCTGCCATCTACTGGCATGGCAGAAACAGGCAGACTATCGCCTTCGTACTCGATCATCTTGCCTAAAACATCTTTAACGAATTTAGGAGCAGCAGCGGGTACTGGGCTGTGGCGAGTTAATTTGCTGGTAGCTTGCGCAGGAACTTTTACTTCGTGCAGGTTAGCCAGAGAAGAATCAACTGCGTCATAGTTTTTCTGAACTACTGCTTCGCCGCGTTTTCCGTAAGTTTTCTTGATGGAGTGTTTGATCTGTTCAATCGCTTCTTCGCGTGGCAAGACACCGCTGATGGCAAAGAAACAGGTCTGCATGATGGTATTGATGCGACCACCCATGCCTGTTTTTTGAGCAACTTCGTAAGCATCAATGACGTAAAAACGTAATTTCTTGGCAATAATGGTCTGTTGTACTTCGATTGGGAGATGATCCCAAACATCGGTTGGACCGTAAATGCTGTTCAGGAGGAATACACCACCAGGAGCAGCATATTTCAGCATGTCTAACCGTTCGAGGAAATTAAATTGGTGGCAGGCAACAAAATTGGCATCACCAACACCGATCAAATAAGGAGATCGGATTGGTTTCGGACCAAAGCGCAAGTGCGAAATGGTGACTGAACCGGATTTTTTCGAGTCATAGACGAAGTAACCCTGAGCAGAATTGGTGGTTTCTTCACCAATGATCTTGATGGAGTTTTTATTCGCGCCAACGGTACCATCTGCACCCAGACCAAAGAAGATACAACGTTTGGTTTCAGGGAATTCAATAGAGAATTCTGGATCGTAGTCCAGGCTGGAATGGGTGACATCATCCATGATACCAACCGTGAAGTGGTTCTTAGGTTGGCTTTTCTTCAGTTCATCAAAAACACTCTTTGCCATAGCTGGAGTGAATTCTTTTGATGATAGACCATACCGGCCACCGATAATAGTGGGCATTTGTTTGAAGGGTGCAATACCTTCGGAAATGCCTTCGCTTATGGCAGTGATAACATCCTGATATAAAGGTTCTCCTGCTGCGCCTGGTTCTTTGGTGCGGTCCAGGATGGCAATGGCTTTGGTGCTGGCTGGGATGGCTTTCATCAGATGTTCAACAGAGAATGGGCGGTAAAGGTGTACAGTGATGACACCCAGTTTTTCGCCTGCCTCATTAAGGAATTTGGCAGTCTCTTCGACTGTCTCGCCGCCAGAACCTAAAACGATGATCACGCGTTCTGCATCTGGTGCACCAACATAATCAAACAGGTGATAGCTTCGACCAGTCAGGCTGGCAAATTTATCCATTGCCTTTTGTACGATTGCTGGGCATGCATTGTAGTAGGGGTTATTGGTTTCACGTCCCTGGAAGTAGACATCAGGGTTTTGTGCAGTGCCACGAATGATTGGGCGATCTGGAGAAAGTCCTCGTTGGCGGTGGGCAAACACTTTCGTATCATCAATCATTGCCTTCAGATCTTCATCACTGAGTTGCTCGATCTTGTTGACTTCATGTGAGGTGCGAAAACCATCGAAGAAGTGAAGGAATGGAATACGGCTTTCGAGTGTGGCTGCCTGGGCGATCAATGCCATATCCTGAGCTTCCTGCACTGATCGGCTGGCCAACATGGCAAAACCAGTTGTGCGGGCTGCCGTCACATCGGAGTGATCGCCGAAAATGGAAAGGGCGTGTGCTGCCAGACTGCGGGCAGTAACATGGAAAACTGTTGAAGTCAGTTCGCCAGCAATCTTGTACATGTTGGGGATCATCAGCAGCAAGCCCTGCGAGGCGGTGAATGTGGTAGTCAAAGAGCCTGTTGTCAATGCACCGTGAACTGCACCGGCTGCACCTCCTTCAGATTGCATTTCCATCACCATTGGAACGGTTCCCCAGATATTCTTGATCCCCTGGGCAGACCAGGCGTCAGCAAATTCACCCATACCAGAGGATGGGGTGATGGGGTAAATCGCTATTACCTCATTGAGACGGTATGCTACTTGAGCTACTGCCTCGTTTGCATCTAATGTGATCATTTCACGCTTCATGTAATTACTCCATACAAAATAAATGAATTCCACTCCAGAAAAATTTAAAAATATCTCTTCTGGGGTGGGGGATTAATACCGGATTCAACCTTATAGTATATTTTTAATAACACCATCAAATAAGTACAATTGGTCACAGATTATTACGTTTCATGTCATGAATATAAGGATGTGCCAGCAGTAAAGCTGCCAGGGTTTTTCCGTCGTTGATTTCACCCGCTGCTGCCATTTGATACACTTCTTCCACCGGAATCGCGGTCAACTCAAGGAATTCATCGTCATCTTCTGGCAAAGGATCATAGGTCAGGCCCGTTGCCAGAAAAATGTGCATAAATTCGCTGGAATACCCGGGTGCCAGGTAAAACGAACCCAGCTCTTTCATCTTTCCAGCAGCCATACCAGTCTCTTCGCGGATTTCGCGGCTGGCGCAATGGGCAGGTTCTTCACCTTTTCCAAGAGTTCCTGCCGGTAATTCCAGCAGAGTCTTTCCTGCTCCTACCCGAAATTGCCTGACAAGAAGGATGTTTCCTTCATTATCAACAGGAACAATAGTAACTGCTCCTGGATGATTGATCAACTCGTATTGCCTGACCTTTCCATTGGGGAGCTGTAATTGAAGTAGTTCTACCTGGAAGGCTCTACCAGTAAAAATATTGTTCCGACCTTTGATGTCAAAGTCCATTTACTTCTCCATGTACAGTTTGATGTGCAAGAAATACCGGTGGAGAAGCGTTCTCCACCGGTATAGCTGGTAACAAAGGATCAGGGTATTTGAAGTACCTGTCCAGGACTGAGTTCATACGGTGCCGACAGGCTGTTGGCTACAATGATCACATTAGGGTCAACGTCTCCATAATGACATGCAACAGTATAAATGGTATCACCTGAAGCAACGGTATATTTTGCTGGATGAGAAACTAAAGCGCGAGGTACATCCAGATTCCACTTGCTATCCTGGGGGATTTTGAGTTCATAACCAACAGGCAATGCTGTTTCACTGCCAGTTAACCCGTTCAAACTAAAGAGGTCCATTGGGCTTAAGTTGAAGCGACGAGCGATGCAGTAGGGGCTTTCTCCTTTTTGCAATGCATAAGTATCGGGTAAACCAGGGGTAGCAGTCGGTATAACAACCGGTGGTGCTGTGTTGGTGGGTACTGCGGTGGAGATTTCAACAGTTCCAATGGGTTGAGTGGCAACAGAAATTGGCTGGGTGGGTAAAATAGTGCCTAAAATTGCTTGAGCTGTTTCTGTGCCGCTTCTTACTTCAGCCATAACATCCGGTTGTGTTGCAACAGGGAATGGGATGGTCGGTGACGGTTCAACTCCTGTCACTGGGGCTTTATAGGAAGACCGCGTGCAGGCGGTTGTTCCTATCATCAGCACCAGGATGACCAGGAATATCCAGGGTGTGAATTTTTTCATCATACATTCTCCTTTTTACGAACGCAACACAAAATATCACGTCCAAACATCATCCTAGCATAGGCGCACGGTAGCGTCAAGCCAGTTTAAATCGGTATTACTTGTTGGTGACGATATCTTCATAGTTTGGTAATTGATCTATTGCACCCTGTACAGTCACTTTTGATGCTTCGATGAATCCGCCTTGTGTCTGGCTGATAACGATGACCAACCATGCGTAATCTGATGTATGAGCAATAACCTGAACCTGCCCGCCTGCGCTGAGAGTGCCCAATACCGTTGCATCGAATGCTGGCAACGCATAGATAGGAAGGTCAGCGCCACTCGAATTGGTTGCCAAAACAACCACCTGAGTAGGTTGAGGAGTGCTGGTGGGAATGGGATTGAAAGCTTCGCCTGATAGCCGCGCTCTTTCCTGAAGATATACGTTTTGCAATTCATCGCCTTTTTGGATATCCTCTTCTGCGATGGCACTGCTTTTAATTGCATTGGTCAAATAAGAAATTCTCTCATTCATATAATTGACCAGGTCAGTCTGTAAGGTGGCAGCACAGGCTGGCATTTCCAACCTTTCAACGTTTCGTCTTACATCCTGCAAGCGCAGCACCAAAGTTACCAGGCTATCCTGTTTTGACATCATCGCAAGGGATAATACATCCTCAAATTCCTGTACCTGCGCATCTACATCCGCAAGCAAACTTGATAAAGCTTCAGAAGTACATTGATCCTCACCAACCACCGCAGATGGTTGGAGCGTGGGTGTTACTGTTGTGGATGCTTGAGGAGAAGCTGTACAGCCAGTGAATAGCAGCATGAACACTGTCAGGGAAGAAAATAGGAACAGGATTTTTGAGCGCATAGGATCTCCATTTACTTTCATAGGATGAGAAAAATGAATTGCCAGAATGCAATTTCCACTTGCCCAACACTTCTCGATTAATTTTACAACAAATCACAGGATGATTGCCAACCAATTGCTCATTTGATCTACTGTGAATCTGATATGATCAATGGCATGCACTCACTTGAACCTGTTGCAAAATGTATCATTCTCGCTGGCATTATTCTGATCATTTTGGGTGGGGTTCTCTGGCTTGTCAGTCGGATACCAGGATTCGAGAAAATACCAGGCACCATTAAGATGTCAGGATCGGGGATCACCTGTGTGTTTCCGATTCTTGTCTGCATTGTAGTCAGTATTGTTTTGACCATTCTCCTGAATCTTGTTCTACGCTGGATCAACCATTGAACCCATTCGGGCGTTCCATTTCTTCTTGCGACAATTCGCTTTCCCTTTGATCCAATCTATGCCACAAATGATTGCAGTACCTCCGAAGGTTGGGCTGCACTACCTTCTTCTTTGCCAGAGTTGTGATTGGTGAGATATGCTTAATTTATCCTGGGTAAGAGTGGTCATGCTCTACTTAAAAGGACGGTATCTGCATTTGTTTGAATCTTATAAGAGTTTTCTACAGGCGCTTGACTTGAATTTTGCGGCATGGTATCATGATTCACATAATGTTAGCACTCTCATGCCGAGAGTGCTAAATTGGAACTGAAAATGGAAGTTTTAACCGAAAGACAAAAACTGATCCTTAGCCTGGTGGTACACGAGTATACCCAATCTGCGCAACCGGTTGGTTCCAATACATTAGTCAAGCGATACCACCTGGAAATGAGTCCAG
>JBDKSY010000439.1:0-2790 GCA_039680395.1 Anaerolineaceae bacterium
GAGAGGAATCTTTCATGTGAAATTGCCGTTTGATCATACTTTCACCCAGGTCACCAAGGGGTGCCAAAATACTGACCACCAGACCGATGATCAGCCCTTGAAGCATGGTGATATCAGGATTACGCAAGCTCCAGAGATAAGCAATTAAAGGAGTAAGAAGAGCTGCGCTGATGATTCCAGCGATAAAACCTTCCCAACTTTTATTGGGGCTTGCGCGTGAAGAAAGCTTATGCTTTCCCCACTTCCGGCCGATCAGGTAGGCTCCCGCATCAGCGAGCCAGATCGCAGGGATCGCCAGCAGCATCCACCATAAGCCATTGGGCAATTCTCGCAGCATGATGAAATGACCGCCCAACCAGCCCAGATAGACTATGCCTCCAATGGTGATCATGAAATCTGTTGCTGCCAGATCACATCCTTTTTCATATTGAATGAGATGGACCAGCGTAGCAAGAAATATTAAAGCTACCAGAAGTCCTTCTACCAGATGGGGGATGGAAAACATTCGGGAAATTACCAGCGCCACAACACCCAGGATCAGGACTATTGTTGAGGGATGATTATTGCCCTGTTTAAATATATTCCCCCATTCCCAGGCTGCTATCGCCAGTACAACCGCCATGAAGGCAGCGAAATACCAACCGCCAAGCGCGATAAACCCCACACAAATGGGAATCAGAAAGATCAAAACCAGGATACGTTTACCCAGCATCTTCTTTATTGGATGAATCAGTTTTTATAGTAGATACACGTCCAAATCGTCTTTCTCGTTTTCCAAATGCAGCCAGAGCTTTATAGTATTCCTGTCGGTCAAAATCAGGCCACAAGATCGGTGTAAAGTACCATTCAGCATAAGCTCCCTGCCAGATGAGGAAATTACTGACACGCATTTCACCCGAAGTGCGGATAATAAGATCGGGGTCAGGTGTGCCGGCAGTGAACAAATACTTATTCACCAAAGCCTCATCAATTGCTTCAGGCTTTACTCCATCCTGGATCATGTGTTTGATCACACAGATGATCTCATCTCTTCCCCCATAACTGAAAGCCAGGTTGAGTACCAGGCGGTCATTATTTTTTGTCAACGCAATTGCGTGTTGAACCTTTTCAACCAGTTTGGGGCCCAGGTGTTCCAAATGGCCGATGTGCTGTAACCGCACACCTTCCTGGTCCAATTCATTTAGCTCTTTGTCAATAACATCTTCGAGAATATGAAGCAGCCCCTCTACTTCATCCCGTGGTCTTTCCCAGTTTTCAGTAGAGAATGCATAGAGTGTCAGGTATTTGACCCCAAATTCAACTGAGGCGCGGATGATCCGCCGCAAGTTTTCAGTGCCCGCACGATGCCCTGCCAGACGAGGTAAACCCCGTTTGTTCGCCCATCGCCCGTTGCCATCCATGATGATGGCAACATGGGCAGGTACTTCTTTAAGAGGTATAAGAATTGGTTCTTCAGCCATTTGTGAAGGTTAGACCTCCATAATTTCCTTTTGTTTTCGCTCACTTACCACATCAACTTGCGCGATGAGGCGATCTGTCATTTTTTGGAGATCTTCTTCGCCATGCTCCAGATCATCTTCAGAGATCAGTTTTTCATGCTCGAATTCTTTTAAGTCTTTGATGAGGTCACGCCGTACATTACGGATGGCAACCCGCGCTTCTTCAGCCCGGCTGTGAACAACCTTTGCCAGCTCACGCCGACGCTCTTCTGTAAGTGGTGGTAAATTCAAGCGGATCGCTTTACCATCATTATTAGGGGTTAATCCAAGTTCAGAAGCTAAAATCGCACGCTCGATAAGTTTTAACGTGGTCGGGTCAAAGGGACGGATCAGCAAAGAACGGGCATCAGGAATACTGATGGTTGCCAGTTGAAGTAAGGGTACGTCAGTTCCATAGTATTCCACGGGGATCTTATCTACCAGGGCTGATGATGCTCTGCCTGTACGAACGCCTGCCAGATCTTCCTCAAGTGCTGTAATGGCACTTTGCATCCTACCTTCAGCTTCTTTAAGTGCATCTTTTATCACAGCATTCTCCTTATGATAAAAATGAGTTAATGGATAGCCTAGCTTAACAAGTGAATTGTAACACAGCCTGAATATTCATTCATAATAACGCTCAACGTACATAGCCTGAACATTCATTCATAATAACGTTCATCATACACAGCATTTTTTATGGTTTTTAAATATGCACGGATACCATAAATATTTCGTTAAGAACAATATGCAGACGTTAACCTCCCATAATTCAACCCTTCTTGACAAGTAGAAATTATGTACTATAATAGTACATAGAACATATTTCCTATCTTTTGAGGTGGATCATGCTAACCGGAATGCTCTGGTTTGATAATAATACAAAAACCAATTTTGCTGATAAAGTATTGCAGGCTGCCAGTTATTACCAAAAGAAATACGGAAAAAAGCCCGATCTATGCTTTGCTCATCCTTCCATGATCCCTGCTGAAGGCGCACACCCAGATGGAATTGAAATTCGCAGTGCAAAGCAGATCTCACCCAATCATCTCTGGCTCGGGATTCATGAGTCAGAAGGCTCTTCTGGTTGATCAGGGTTCCCTTCTTCTTACTATTGTTCTGCTCTTCATTTCTCTTCCCCCTTTTTGGCAAGACTTGTATCTTCACGAAAGATGCCAAAAAATCGTCTGAAGAAATTAGGTGAAAATTCGTCAGCGAAATGCATTACTGCTTCTTCGAGTGAAATGTCTTCTTGATATTTTTCTTTCAAAAAGTAAAGATGCTCAATGATCCATAAATACAGATCTGCTTC
>JBDKSY010000440.1:0-2275 GCA_039680395.1 Anaerolineaceae bacterium
TCATGCTCGATCTGGCGAAAGATGGAATTACAATGGTAGTCGTAACGCATGAAATGGGATTTGCCAGGGCAGCCGCGGATGAGATCGTTTTTATGGATGGTGGTCAGATCATTGAAAAAGCACCCGCCCAAGATTTCTTCGCTTCACCTCGCAATGAACGTACCCAGGCTTTCCTGTCTCAGATTCTGTCGCACTAATGCTTATATTTTAAATACTGGCAGCGGTTTATAGGGAACAATGATCATGGTATTGAAACGAGTCATCATTAAACTTGGAACATCCACTCTGACGGCAGGGGGGCAAAGCATATCCCTGCCGCATCTGTTGGATTTCATTAAGGAAGCTGCCTGGCTCCACCAGGCAGGCTTCGAAGTGGTATTGATCTCATCAGGGGCAGTTGCTGCCGGAAAAGATGCGCTTAAACAACCCACCCTCGACAAGCATATCCCTGCCAAACAGATGCTGGCTGCTATCGGGCAATCTCACCTGATGGAGATCTATAACCAGTTATTTCAGATGTATGGCATCACGGTCGCTCAGGTGCTGCTCACACGGGATGACCTTCTTAGCCGCAACCGGTATCTGAATGCGAGAAATACGCTTGAAGCTCTCATTGAGTATCGGGTTATTCCTATTATTAATGAGAACGATACTGTCGCAACAGAAGAGATCCGCTTTGGAGATAACGATAATCTATCCGCCCAGGTTGCCAATCTCGTAGAAGCAGACCTGCTGGTGCTCATGACCGATCAGGATGGATTGTATACCAGCGATCCACGCACCAACCCGGAAGCACGGTTGATTGAACTGATTGACACGCCTGAAATCCCGGAAGAACTTTTTCAGGGTGCCGGAAGTTCCAACTCTGGATTAGGAACAGGCGGGATGCAGACAAAGTTAAAAGCTGCAGAGCTGGCACGTCATTCTGGTGCGATGGTCTATATTGTCAGCGGGCAAGATCCAGCGATCCTCCGGCAGATCGTCTATGGAGAAACCGTGGGCACTCGCTTTTTACCGGTCATTTCAACTCTGGAAAATCGCAAGCGCTTTCTCTTAGCCCATGCAACCAGTTCATCTGGCCTTATCAAAGTGGATTCAGGTGCAGCAACAGCTCTGCGGAAAGGTGGCAGCTTGTTACCAGTAGGGATTAGAGAGACCTCTGGCACTTTTGATCGTGGAGATATTGTCCGTGTAGATACCGTGAAAGGAAAACCTGTTGTTGTTGGGATAGCAAACTATAATTCGAACGAAATCCAGTTGATCGCTGGTCAGCGTTCTTCACAGATCGAAAACATCCTCGGATATACCTATGGCGATGAAGTGATCCATCACAACAACATGGTGGTGCTTAATCATGAATAACCAGGTAGATTCACCAATACTTACCCTTTGCCAGAATGCCAGGAGAGCCTCGCTTGATTTGGCGCTGGCAACATCTGATCAAAAAGTTGCTTGCCTGTATACGATCGCTTCAGAAATGCAGAAGCGCATGGATGCAATCCTGGAAGTGAACGAAAAAGAAATCCAAACCGCCAGGCAATCGAGTCTTACTCCTGCCATGCTCGACCGGATGACGCTAACGCCTAAACGTATCAATGAGATGATCAATTCCCTCCATGAGGTGGCGCAGTTTGATGATCCCATTGGCGTTGTATCCGATTCGCACATCCTTCCCAATGGACTTCAACTTTCGAAAATGCGCGTTCCTCTTGGCGTTATTGCTGTCATCTACGAATCACGGCCAAATGTGACTGTTGAAGTTGCCAGTCTTACACTGAAGACGGGGAATGCGCTCATTTTACGCGGGGGTAGTGAAACCCTTGCTACGAACATGATCCTTGTAGCCGTCATTCAGGAAGCATTACAAAAAGTTGGCTTACCATCAACAGCTGTTCAATATATCGAAAACCCAGATCGCAACTGCATTAACCAGTTATTGGCGATGTATGAATACATTGACCTGCTCATCCCACGCGGAGGAAATGCTTTACAGCAGTTCTGCCGGAAGAACAGTACCATTCCCGTGATCACCGGCGGGATAGGCATCTGCCATCTCTATGTAGATGAAACTGCAGACCTTGAAGCATCGTTGAAAGTGATCCAAAATGCAAAAGTGCAGCGCCCCACGGTTTGCAATGCTCTGGATACAGTATTGGTACATCAGAAGATCGCCAAAGAATTCCTACCAAAATTGATCCGGTATCTTCAGTCTGACGGTGTATCTTTTCGAGCTGCGGAAAATGCCATGCCCTTTTTAATGGAATTTACTCCTCCC
>JBDKSY010000441.1:0-2975 GCA_039680395.1 Anaerolineaceae bacterium
GTCAAACCAACGGCCACTGCCAGCGCATAAAGAAATGCCTCCAGCCAGTTGCCGTTGCTGAGCCCATTAAATAGAAACACCAGGGGCACCATGACTGCCATTAATTTAATCATCAGCCAGGTAAAGCTGGAAAGGCCTTTGTCAAAACTGGTTAATTGGCGCTCACCAGTGATGCTGATTGCCATCGAGCCAAAATAGGTCTCACTGCCGGTTTGAACAACCAGGGCAGTTCCTGTGCCACTTTCCACATCCGAACCCAAAAAACATAAATCGGTCATCTCAAGTGCGTTGGTGAGGGTTTTGTCAGACGCAGAAGCATATTTTTCCACCGGTAAGGACTCGCCGGTAAGTGCAGATTGGTTTATGAATAAATCCTTGGACGAGAGAACTCTGACATCTGCGGGCACCATATCTCCGGCTGAAAGGGTCACGATATCCCCGGGAACCAATTCCTTAAGTGGGATTTCATGGCGTTTGCCATCCCGGATGATTGTTGCGGTGGTATTTACCATGGCTTGAAGCTTCTCGGCTGCGGTATCCGCGCGCCTTTCCTGTACGTATCGCAGGACAATACCTAATAACACCATCACCATGATCATGATGGTTGCACGGATATCCCCTGTTATAAATGTGATGACTCCCAGCACAACCAGCAAGATAACCAGCGGATTTTTTACATTATTCCACAAGCTCATGTACCAAGTTTTACGTTCTTCTTTGGCGACTTCATTTGGACCATATTTTTCTTGGCGTGCTGTCGCTTCCACTTCGCTAAGGCCATTAGGGGTTGAGTTTAACAGGTCCAATGCCTGCGATCCGTCCACGGTCGCACTTTGTAACAATTTTTTAAATGTCTGAACATGATGTATGTGGGCAGTATTCTTTGATTGGGTAGGTGATGAAGTATTAGTGGGATCGCGATCCATGACACACCTTCATTTCAAGTTTTTTACGATAGAGAGCTTTATTGAATTATTATAGTGACTAATTCATAAAATGCCAGAAGTGTATCAGATTGACTCGGTTGGAGCGATACCGGTCTTGTAGTTATGACTAATTTTGTTTGCGCCCCTTGTCCCCTTAAATCGATTTTTCCAATTCCCATCCCATCTCTGTACAATGGAAATCTGGAAAAGCTCCCCATTTAAATAAGTGCACAATCGTCACACTTCGCTCCAAATCTCAAAAAGGTTTAGTGCCGATACAAAAGAAATATTGCGACAACCTTTAGGTTGCTGTAATGATATTTATGCCATTTCTTGTACCCACCATTATCCAAACTGTGCAATCAGGAAGCTGGCATGTTTGCTGCCAGTCAGGATTGTTCCCCGTCAGCCTGGCTGCTGTGCATCGTTTCTTCCATGACTCTCCTCAGTGCTATAATTTCTCCTAATAAACCAATTAATATTACAGAGGGCTGTATGACCAAAATCACCCACGTGATCAAACGCAACGGCAGCATCGTTCCCTTTACCCCGGAGCGAATAACCAATGCCATCTACCGCGCCGCCGTGGCAGTAGGCGGACGCGACCGAGTCGCCTCCGAAGAGCTTTCCAGGCAGGTGGTGAAGCTGCTGGAGCAAGCCACTCCCGAGGGAATCTATCCTAACATCGAGCAAATTCAGGATCTGGTTGAAAAGGTGTTGATCGAAAATGGGCATGCTCGCGTGGCGAAAGCTTACATCCTCTACCGGGATGAGCGCGCCCGCCAGCGCGACAAGCGCACTGATCCCTATCACCTCCCCTCTGAAAACATTCCCTGGGCAAAGCTGTGGGGGGTACTGGATTGGGCTTGCAGCCATGAGGTGCATACCGTGGCGCTGTTGAACGAGCACATCCGCCGGGGAGAGTTGCATCAGATCGTCACCGCCGCCGAAGCCGCCTATCACGAGGACGTTGAAAACGCTGCCAATTTGGTGCTGAACCGCAAGGATGAAGTCCGCATGGTCTTTATTGCCGGTCCTTCCTCCAGCGGTAAAACCACCACTACCATCAAGCTGGGCGAACACCTGGCACGGGAAGGGCTGCGGCTGATCACCCTCAACGTGGACCACTACTTCCACGATCTGGCAATGCACCCCAAGGACGAATTTGGTGATTACGACTTTGAGACGCCTCAAGCGCTGGATATGGCTCTGATCAACGAGCATCTGACGCGTTTGTTCGCCGGCGAGGAAGTCCGCATCCCCTATTACGACTTTAAAACCGGTACAAGCCTTAAAAATCACACTCCTATGCAGTTGGCAAAGAATGAGATCATTCTGATTGACAGCCTGCATGGTCTTTATCCTGAAATGACCAGTTCCATTCCGGACGAAATGAAGTTTAAGCTGTATATCGAGCCCTTGCTCCAACTTAAAGACAGCCAGGGCAGATACGTGCGTTGGACCGACATCCGCCTAATCCGTCGTATGTTGCGAGACGCTGCCCACCGCGCCTATGACCCAACCCAGACCTTGCTACACTGGCACTACGTGCGCACCAGCGAGCTGCGCAATATCATCCCCTACATTAACACGGTCGATACGATTGTCAACAGCGCCATGCCTTACGAAATGCCGCTTTATAAAGCCAGACTGGGTAATGAATTCACCCGCTGGACGGAAGAGTTTGCCGATGACCCGCTGCGCCAGGATGCTTGGGAGCGCGCCTCACGCATCAATCAACTCTTCCAGGAATTGGATGCGGTCAGTGACGATTCGATCGTGCCGGAAAACTCGGTCATCCGCGAATTCATCGGCGGCGGGATCTACAAGTATTAAGGGACGAAAACCCTGCCCTATTTTGAAACTAACGCTTATTAAAAAGTGGGATGTAGTCTGCTTTTCGTTTTTTTCATACTACATAAAAACGGCTTACTGGCACGGACCAGAATAGCCTTCAAAATGCCCGTTGTAAGGAATGTTATCAGCGTAGTAGATTACGTTCCCATATTCATCATAGCAGGTATGGGCATAGTAGCACTTGCCGTCATA
>JBDKSY010000442.1:0-1682 GCA_039680395.1 Anaerolineaceae bacterium
GGCGAAAAGTGTTGAATCCTCAAAAATCCAGTTATTGGCGGTGTCCACTTGTTTGGAGGGTTGCATTAGTTCTGGGGTTGGTCATGAGTTTTACATTCTTTGCCATTGGACCACAAAATGTAGTGGCTGCAGTGCGTCAATGGTTAGGACAATATTTTCCGGGAATTGGCTTTATCGAGGATTCCGATACATTGCGAATTCTTGAATCGCCCGCAAGTGTAAAAAGTGATGGAGTAGAAGTTTCCGTTCGTTGGGCATACACAACTGAAGAGAAAACCGTTATTGCATTTCCTGAAGAAAGTGATACCAGGATTTGTCAAAACTGGCTGATCTATTCGCCCGAAACAAGACAGCAAATAAAAACGTTAGCACTGGGAAAATTAGTGTTACCTGATGGTCATGAATTGGAATGGGATCATAACGGCGGTTATCAACCGGTTCCACCAGATATTGATGATGCAATCTTGATCATCTATACCCATAAAGCGGTTCCAGATTGTCCCGCAGATGTAAGCTGCAGGTGCATGGATGAAGATCAACGAATTGAGATCCCGCTGAAATTTGTCACACCACCACCGGGAACCGCACTGGAAATATACGAAATGCAATTCACCCCTGTAGTTCCAACTTTGAAGATTGATAAGGATAATGAATAATAAAGAGGAAACATCATGTCAAAAAAGAGTTTATGTACGTTATTGCTTGCAACAATTTTATTGTCAGCCTGTGTGCAGAAACAAGCTGATGAAAACCAAAAGGCTGTTCAGCCTGTTCTAGAAACAGAAAGCGTAGTTCTATCAGAGACAAGTACACCTGTCGAAGCCACAGATGCTACTTTAACTGCAAAGGATGATCCACTTTCATCTCTCAAAGGAAAAATGGTTAGAGATGAAGAAGGGTATTATCTTGTGCTTGGGTTTGTCTATACCCCTAACGCTATGATCAATTATGGATTTCCGGAAAGTTATCAATACCCTCATACGCATATCAAGGATGATATTCGTTTATTGGATGGTAACGGAACTGCCGTAGAATTTGATGAAGTTGATCCGGGTGAGTTAAATATGTATGTTGAAAACCCCTTAGGAGAAGGGATAATCGACCCGCGCGTTTTGCGTATTCTCCAGAGTGAGATCGTTGGACCGTTGACACTTGAAATGGTCAACCTGGTTCAGGAAGCAAATCTGGCAGAGCAATCTGATATGGCTTTTACCATTCAGCTTGATGCGGGCTTTCCGATGGAAAAAGATCAATGGACTATCGATCAAACCGTTGAATTGATCCCGGAGCACCCATTTACATTGAAGTATTTTGACGCTACATATTTCAATGACTATAATCAGGGCAAATATGACGGACCGCAGAACTCATTTTTCAGCGGAGCATTTTATCTGGAGGCTGATGGATTTGATAGGATCACCATTAATCAGATAGTGCCGGAAGAAAGACAGGCAGAATTGCCTGAAGGATGGGGAGGTTCTGAAGAAGCTTGTAGTGATATGTTTGCCAATTGCGTAAAGAGTGATGCCGGGTTGTTAAAAACCAATGACAATAGCTACAATCTCCAAATTTCTGCTTATAGTCTGATCATTCATGGACCCTGGCAGGTTCAATTTGATCTACCAGAATAAATTTCTATTTTGCTGAATTTTTTAACCCCAAAGAGCCGCAATCATTTGTGG
>JBDKSY010000443.1:0-2899 GCA_039680395.1 Anaerolineaceae bacterium
GGTGGTGAAACGGTAGATGTGGTGGTTGCAGATGGATTTACAGGAAATGTTTTTATCAAAACGAGCGAAGCTGTTGGAAAATTGATTACATCAGTATTGAAAGAGGAAATTTCTTTATCCTTTAGCAGAAAAATGGGATATTTACTGGCCAAACCAGCTTTTACAAAGCTCAAGCAGTTGATGGATCCTGCTGAGATCGGCGCTGCGATGTTATTAGGGGTTAATGGTTATGTTTTTATTGGCCATGGAAGATCAGATTCTCGCGCATTGGTAAGTGCTATCACATTAGCCAGTCGTTCTATTAAAGCAGATCTCCTAAAAGCGATACAATCAGAAGTTCAATCCAGACCAACGATCATCGTAAAATAGTTTCTAAAGGTTAAAGAAAAAATGAATATCATTACGAATCATAAACTAATAAAAAGAAATCGAAAAATTGGACAGATTGCGACATATGTCAGCCTTGGAATACTTGTGATCGGCTTATTGATCACCTTTTTCCGCAAAGAAGAATTCTTCTGGTCAATAGGAGCTCTGATCCTTGGCTTTATCATCTCACAGGTTGGTATATATTATGGCAAGAATTGGGGACCGTCACCCCGTCAGGATGAATTATTGGCAGCCTCTTTAAAAGGGTTAGACGATAAATACACACTCTATAACTATACTTCACCCATCCCCTATTTACTGGTAGGCCCATCAGGTGTTTCGCCCTTGATCCCTCTTAACCAGGGTGGACTTATTCGCTATAATCCTGCTAAAAAACGCTATACACAAAAAGGTGGAAATTTTTACATGAAATTATTTGGTCAAGAAGGTATTGGCAGCCCTGATCTGGATGCTGCTGCCAACCGGCAGACCATCACAAATTTCTTGAAAGATAAATTTACAGATGGAAATTTCCCTGAACCAGATCCAATCCTGGTATTTATCAATCCAAAGGCCACTTTGGATATGGCTGATTCACCATTTACTGGTGTTACAGCAGAAAAGTTGAAAGATGTAGTCAGAAGGAAAGCAAAATCCAACCCTGCTTCCCTGGATATGATTGATCAGATCAGATCACTCATGGTACAAGAAGATATTCTCTAATCTTCTATCAATAAATTTTTATCCCCGAAAATGGAATAATGCGAAGCGATTTATCTCTTTTTTAGCTGAGGTTCTTCGCTTCGCTTTGTCTTGTAATTCGGCTTCCTTGTTTTGGGTTGACCTTTTTGATTGGCAGAGTCAATCAAACTTTTTACTTCAGTCATTTTTAAGTTCCGCCATTCACGCGGTTTTAAATCTCCCAGATTGAGTGTACCAATTCTTACACGCAAAATCCGTTCGACTGGCAGACCTATGAGAGAACCTACCTCTCTGATCTGCCGTTTTTTCCCTTCACGCATCACAATGGAAAGCCAGGTACTTTTTCCAATCGTAGACTCAACCGTTACCCTGGCAGGTAAAGTTTTTGTCCCATCCTTCATCACAACCCCTCTACGCCATATTTCCAACTGCTTTGCATCTGGTTGTCCTACAACTAGAACTTTATATTCCTTTTCATGCCCATAACGCGGATGGGTAAGAAGGTTTGCCAGCTCTCCATCATTCGTAAGCAGGATCAGCCCTTCAGAATCATAATCCAGTCTTCCTACAGTAAAAAGGTGCCCTGGTACGGGTACGAGATCTCTGATCGTTTGGCGATCATCTTTTGGATCAACATCAGAGAGAACTCCTCGTGGTTTATGTAGCGCAATATAGATCTTCTCTTGAGGCTTTTTTGCGATGGGATGACCATCCACTTGAATATCATCAATTTCCTGATCTGCCTTTGTTCCCAGGATTGCCACTTTTCCATTCACTGTTACTCTACCAGCAACAATGATTTCTTCATTCGACCGTCGGGAACCATATCCCGCTTTCGCTAATATTTTTTGTAAACGTTCTTCCATAATTAATCTTTTAATATCCCATTACTTCCACTAGTTTCAACAGTCTCCTCCACTTCAAATGGAGGTAATGCTGACAGCATATCCAGACCAAAATGCTGCAAGAATAGATCAGTGACACCATACAAAATTGGTCTACCTGGTGTTTCAGCACGTCCCACTTCTTCGATCAGCCCTTTTGATAGCAGGCTTTTAAGAACTCCATCACTATTAACTCCGCGGATTGCATCAATCCCCGGACGCGTCACTGGTTGCCGATACGCGACAACAGCCAGACACTCTAAGGCAGCTTTGCTTAATTTCGCAGTGGCTTCCAGGCCAAGCATCTTTTCAATTATTTCGGATACTTCAGGCGTGGTTGTAATTTGATAACGATTGTTGAATTCTTGAAGCTTTAAACCACGATTTTCATATAAAGCCCTTAATTCATTCAATGTTTCTATTACTTCAGCCTGTTTAACACCACACAATTCTGATAATTGCGCAACGGAAAGTGCTTCAGAAGCAACAAATAACAGCGCTTCTACTTTGCAGCATAAATTTATCGAAGATGAAAGTTGAGTTGTCTCTGTCATGCTATAATTGGAACGCAAATTGCATAATATGGTTGTGATTATAACCGATATCCCAATTCTGACTTCACTATGAAATCATCTAATTTTAGCAAATATCAATTAATTAAACCTCTACTATTCATCCTTCTGCTGGCATCATTGTCAGGTTTTCTTGCTGGTTGTTCGTCAGTATCTTCCAGTTCAGAAACGATTCAAATTACCCTGATCGTTGATCAATCACAACAGTTAATGAATGCAACAAAAGGGATAACCGTATCTGAATTATTAGATCAAGCGAAGGTAAGCCTATCAACATTGGATAGAGTTGACCCACCTCTTTACACCCAACTAATGAACAATGGAACCATCACGATCACTCGAGTGCGAGAAGAATACGAAGTTGAAGAAAAT
>JBDKSY010000444.1:0-3831 GCA_039680395.1 Anaerolineaceae bacterium
ATTGGAAAAACTGGTTGCCAATTTGAACGATGACCCCAAAGTGAACGGTATTCTGGTGCAATTACCACTACCTGCTGGTCTGGATGAGGAAAAAGTACTGCGAGCGATCCGCGTCGAAAAAGATGTAGATGGCTTTCACCCCATTAATATTGGTCGCTTAGCCCAAAAAGGGCGTGACCCATTATTCGTACCCTGCACCCCATCAGGTGTAATGCATCTCCTTTCTCTGTATGTTCCAACTCTTGAAGGAGTCAACGCAGTAGTGCTGGGGCGTTCGAACATTGTTGGTATGCCTGTAGCTCTTCTTCTGGTACGTGCCAATGCTACCGTCACCATTTGCCATTCTCGAAGCAAGAATTTACCTGATATTGTCCGCGGAGCCGATGTTCTGGTTGCTGCAGTTGGTCGCCCTGAAATGGTTAAAGCCGATTGGGTAAAACCAGGCGCGGTAGTCATTGATGTAGGTGTGAACCGAGTTGAAGATGCCAGCAAACCCAAAGGCTACCGCCTGGTGGGTGATGTTGCTTATGATGAGGTAAAAGAAGTGGCTGGTGCAATAACCCCAGTTCCGGGTGGCGTTGGTCCAATGACCATTGCGATGTTGCTGCAAAACACGATGCATGCAGCGAAAATTGCTGAAGAATAAATTGGTTGAGAAAAACAGGATTTCCTGCTGACATTTGCTTGACAATGTCGCTTCTGACAGGTAAAATCCTGATGCTTAAACCAGTGCCGAGGTAGCTCAGTTGGTAGAGCACGCGACTGAAAATTGCGGTGTCAACAGTTCGATCCTGGTCCTCGGCACCAGAAAAAGACCGGTTATTCCGGTCTTTTTTATTGGTACAATACGCGTATGTTTTTTCGCATCCGATATTGGCTTACAGCAGGGTTGATCGCAACTGGGATCATTCTGGTCTGGTTTGGATCAATCAGACCGGTATCTGTCACCATTGATGGAGTAAGCGCTTCAGTAATGACAAGAGCATTTACTCCAGGCGGGGTGTTACATCAGCTTGGCTACCCAGTAGAGAATCAAGATCGGATCATCCCCGATAAGAATCATTTATTACGATGGCACGACGCAATAGAACTTACCAGTGCAGTCCCCGTTTCTGTAGGAATCGCTGATACGCCCTACCTTCATTCCAACATTTCCGCTGAAAAGATCCCAGCAAATTTATTATTCAGAGCAGGAATTGCTCTTTTCCCCGGGGATGAAATTATCTGGAATGGACTGCCGGTTGCTTTTAACAATGCATTACCCGCCGTTCCCTCGATCACACTGCTTTATCATAAAGCACTGCCAGTTCAGATCCAAGATGGATCTTCGACGTTCACCGAATATTCTGCCGCTGAAACGATCGCGGGAGCCCTCTGGGATGCAGGGTATCATCTTCAACAGTCGGATTTGAGTGGTCTGGATGTGGGAGAACCATTGCCAACGGAAGTACCCGTACAAATTACCCATGGAAGACAGATCATTGTGGAGATGAATGGTAAGGAATGGATCAGCCGGACTTCTGCGGAAACTGTGGGTGATGCATTGGCGCAGGCTGGCGTGGCGTTGGTTGGATTGGATTATTCCATTCCTTCAGATGATTCGCCTGTACCCACTGATGGCCGGATCAAGGTCATTCGAGTCCGCGAGGAGATCGAATTAACCCAAACGACCATTCCTTACAGCATCGAATATGTAGAAGATCCCGACACAGAGTTGGATCAGACCAGCATCGTTGAGCCGGGTGTAATGGGATTGAAAGTATCCCGTATAAGGGTTGTGTATGAAGATGGCGTCGAAACTTCCCGGACTTCAGAAGCTGAATGGACTGCTGTGGAGCCAAAAGCCCAAAAAGTAGGATATGGCATAAAGATCGTTCTTCGAACAATCGAAACACCCTCGGGAACCATCGAGTATTGGCGTGCGATCACAGTGCTGGCTACTTCTTATTCCCCCTGCCAAAGTGGGACAGCGGGTAAGTGTTACTATTCGACTTCCTCTGGGCTGCCTGTTCAGCGTGGAGTCGTTGGTGTCACCCGTGCCTGGTACAATCTGATGGCAGGGCAGGGTGTATACATCCCCGGATACGGTTCTGCGGTGATCGCGGATGTTGGCGGAGGTATTCCAGGGAAAGATTGGATCGACCTTGGATTCAGTGATGCAGATTTTGAGCCCTGGTATCAAACAGTGACCATGTATTTCAAAACCCCTGTCCCTGCGACAGTCCCCTGGATATTGCCTTGACCATGAATCAGCTTTCCATCCATCAACTTTTGAAGAAGTATGATATTTCTCCTCGGAAGAGTTTGGGGCAGAATTTTCTAGCCAACCCGACATACCTTGAGAAAATTGTGCAGGCAGCTGGTGTAGAAACAAATTCGGTAGTGCTTGAAATTGGTCCTGGTCTGGGAAATTTGACCCGTTTTTTGGTTGAAAAAGCGGGCAGGGTGGTTGCTGTTGAATTGGATGCACAACTGGTGGAAATATTAAAGACTGAACTTGCCGACCAACTCAATCTGGTCGTAGTTCATGGAGATATTCTCAAAGTCCCATTGGAAGACCTGCAGTTAAGCCAGGGGTATCTGGTAGTAGCGAATATACCTTACTATATAACCTCAGCTATCATCCGGCGCTTGTTGGAAGCGCCTGTGAAACCTGATCGGATATTATTGACCGTGCAACGCGAAATTGCTGACCGTATTTGTGCACTGCCAGGTGAGATGAGTTTATTGAGTTTAAGTGTTCAGGTGTATGGAAATCCGAAACGAGTATTTCGCATCCCTGCAGAAGCGTTTTACCCGGCTCCCAAAGTCGATTCAGCGGTGCTGCTGGTCGAGCTATATCCACAGCCTGTCATTCCCATCGCCATGTTGAATGACTTTTTTACCTTGATCAAAGCGGGTTTTAGCCAGAAACGAAAAACCCTTCGCAATTCTCTGTCTGGCGGTTTACGGCTCGCTTCATCACAGGTTGAGGAAATATTAAACTCCGCCGGGGTTGATCCCCAGCGGAGAGCAGAAACTTTATCTTTAGATGAGTGGGCTTCAGTTGTCAAGCAATACCGGAAGTTACAAACTCTTTGAAGCCTGTTCTTTTTTCTTCCGCAAATCTCTATACAATCCTAACAGCTTCCATGTACGCAAAGCAGCTTCGACCTGGATCTTAAACGACATTTTTGATTCACCCCAACGTCTATCAGCAAAGTAAATGGGGATTTCGGTAAAATGAAATCCCAAAAGATGGGCAATATATGCCATTTCGACCTGAAAGACGTATCCATTGGATTTTACCCGTTGTAAAGGCATGGCTTGCAATGTTTGCTTTTTCCATAAGCGAAAACCACCCGTTACATCCCGCAAGGGCATGCTGAGGATCGTTCGGGCGTAAAAATTGCCAAAGCTCGATAGCGCTTTTCGCCAGAATGGCCAGCGTTCATCCAGTTGCCCTCCAGGGACATATCGAGAGCCAAGTGCCATATCACAACTTTCCAGTGCAGCGATCAGTTCGACCACTTTGGCAGGTGGATGTGAAAAATCAGCGTCCATTTGACCGATGTAATCAGCTCCCTTTTCCATTGCCAGTTGGAAACCCTGTATGTATGCTGATCCCAACCCTAATTTACCAGCACGATGCAATACCTGGACTTTTCCATTGGTTGATTTACTCAATTCATCAGCGAGAAGACCAGTGCCATCACGGCTGTTGTCATCCACCACCAAAATATTCAGATCCTCGATGGGTAGCGCAAATAATGCATCTACCAATCTGGGAAGGTTTTCGACTTCGTTATACGTTGGTATGACTATTGTTGTTTTCAAAACGCACCTGATAAA
>JBDKSY010000445.1:0-9652 GCA_039680395.1 Anaerolineaceae bacterium
CTTGCTGGAAGACTATCAGATAAAGAAATTGCAGAAAAACTCTGTCTTTCAATAAATACAGTAAAAAGTCATAATAGAAGTATTTACCAAAAGCTTGGAGTTGCGGGTAGACGGCAAGCTGTAAAAAGGGGTTTTGAGTGCCACCTTTTAGAGAAATAGCTTTGAACTTCTCTTTATTACCATTGATTTCATAAAAAAGAGTAATCATATGAAGCGAGCATCCCCAATCCCCATAATAAACACTCTGCGTCAGTAGATCTTCTGTCCATCTTTTCTTTGATTACTCTTTATCACTTATTCTTTTAACGAAATACCAGATGAGAGTCAAACGGTAGTAAGACTTTCATCTGGCGTTAACTTTCGTTATGGCAAGGAAAATTGATCTTTATTTTATGATTTACTTGTGGTAGCGACAATCTGCTTAACTGAATTATTTCCCTGTTTTCTCGATCGGAAGAAGCAAAGCCTGGGGAATGCCTTGAGGTGAATGCTCTTCGAGCCATTGATGCGAGCCCTGCTGGTAGCTGCTTGCGGCTACCCATGCGTTCAGGCGCTCCCACGCAGCGGGAATACTCACGGAAAAGTCGGTTCCGCTCGGGTCGAATTCCATACGTGCATAAAGTCCTCCGGACAGTACCTTTGCTTTCAGATCTCCGGTTGCCTTTACTGATGGGTCAGCTACCAGGCAGAATTCATAGCCATAATTCGGGCTTCCTAAAGAGGGGCAGGGGTTATTGAAGCCAAAAATGATCGGTTTATTCCTGGGTTGCAGCAATCCCAGGGGTTCTGCAAAGGCTTTCAATTGCTCCCAGGCGTCATTTTCGGGCGATGGGTTAAATGCCCAGGCGCTGATCACATGCACGTCAGGTAAGGTTATGAGGGTTACTTCTGAATCTTTCATTGTTAATTCCTTTAATCCTTTCAAATCATCTGTATTGTATTCAAAGTATAATAGTGAATGGTGACATCTAATGACACCATTGGAAATCATTTTTGTGATTGATGAAAAAGGATTTATCATGCGCGCTGACCGTTTGATCGCCCTGATTATGTTACTGCAGACAAAAGGAAAAATGACTTCCCGGCAGTTGGCAAAAGAACTGGAAGTCTCTCACCGTACCATCATCCGGGATATGATCGCGCTGAACACTGCTGGGATCCCGGTGACCAGTGAACCCGGGAAAGAGGGGGGGTATTCCCTGGTGGAAAATTTTCGCAGCAGCCTGACAGGGCTTACTGAAAACGAGATCAGCGCCCTGTTTACTTTAGGCATACCTGAGTCATTGGATGCCCTGGGAATCGGTTCATCCATGAAATCCGCGTTGTTGAAACTTTCTTCAACCATCCCCAGGCAATTGCATCCTGATGAAAGCACTCAGCAACGGTTTCTTTTAGATTCAACCAGTTGGGAAAAACACCCTGCATCTGTTCAGGTTCTGCAGCAACTCTATCAGGCAATTTGTTCGGAGAACTTTGTTCAAATCCATTACCGGCTACAATCAGGGGGGGTAGGGGTAGTGCAAATTGCTCCGTATGCCCTGGTGGCAAAAGCAGATGATTGGTACCTGATCTATGCCATCCAAGAGAGATTGAAAGTACAAAACGTGGTCATTATCATTCAGGTTCATCTGCTTTCTGAGGGATTTACGAGACAACCAACATTTCAATTAGAATCATTTTGGCGTGAGTGGTGTGAACAGCACAAACAATACCAGCAGGTATTTCAATGTAAAGTGCGCGTATCACCATCTTTGTTGCCATACATAGCCTGGGTATTTTCTCCTGGTTCATTTCAAGAAGTCTCTCCAGAGAAAATGGTTTCGGATGATTGGCGATGGTTTACCCTTTCCTTTTCGTCTTTCGATCATGCCCGTAAACGTTTGCTGAGCCTGGGGGGAAGCATCGAAGTAATAGAACCGCACGCATTGAGAGTAAGTCTCGTAGATTTTGCTCGCCAAACTCTGGCAATGTATGTAGAGTAGAGTATGATACAAGATATGTGTACCCTTCTTGCATGGTATAGTATGCGAGGAAGGTCCATAAATTCACAGGATGGCTGAGATGACCGTACCTTCTCCATATACCTACCCTGAAGAACGTTCACGGCCCATACGATTCATCAAGATCATGCTTTTCAGCGCTTCGATCATGCCCGCCATTGTGGCAGGGGCTCTGGCATATGCTGATTGTTATATAAATTGGATATTCTGGCTGTTGGCAGCAGTGGGCTTGTTTTTTGGGCAGGCAGGGGCGGATTACCTGTACTACTATTTCACCCACTATCATACCGACAGCCGCGATGCACATACGAAAATTTTTGCCGGGTGGAGACCGTTGTTCATTGGAGGCGTGTTAAAAAATGAGCATTCGATTTACGTTGGATTTTCCTGTCTTTTTATTGCTCTTTTGATCGGGATTTACTTCTTCCTGCAACTGGGAACACCCATTCTCTGGCTGGTTCTGGCTGGGGGGCTGGTTTCGATCTTTTTTACTCCGCTCATGTTGCACGGGCTGAAAGAGCCAACTGTATTTATCACCTTTGGCCCATTATGTATGCTGGGTGTTGATTTTGTGATCACGCAAAAGTTCCGACTTGCACCGCTAATGGTATCTCTACCAGTGGGTTTTCTGGTTACTACGGTGGCTTACCTCAAAGGTGCCCGGTACAAGATCGTTGAGCAAAATGGATCTGAAATTTTCCTGAACTTGAAGCCGAAGATCATTTTGATCCTGTCGATATTGGCGTATATCAGCTTGATCATAACAGTTGCCTTTGGGTTTTGTTCACCCTGGGCGCTGCTCGGTCTATTACCCTTGCCTTTTTCTTTAATCCTTTACCGGCGGCTGCTCGTGCAAAAAAGGATCGCGGATTATTTATGGGCAACGGTTTACGCACTGGTTATTTTTATTGCTACCTGCCTGTTTATATCGGTAGGTTTAATCATTTCTGCTCGCGGTCAGGAGATATTATATGAAACAATGGCTGGTTACCTGGTTTAAAGCTGCGCGGGCACCTTTTCTGATCGTCAGCATTCTGCCCAGCCTGCTGGGTAGCATCATAGCCTATGCACATGGTTCTTTCAATACCCTGATATTTATGATGGCGACCCTTGGCGTGGTGATGGCACATTCTGCCAGTGACTTTGTGGATGATTATTTTGATTTCCAGAAGGGCAATCTGGGAAACAAGGTGCAACAGTTCCATGACAGCCCGTTAATTGATGGAAAAGTCAGCCTGAAGCAGGTTTTGATCGCCATCGTTATTTGCCTGGCAATTGCCTTTGCTGCCGGGGTGATCGTCTTCATCGAAGTTGGTTATCCGGTGCTCATCCTGGTGGGGGGTGGGTTGATTGCAGTATTCTTCTATACTTCACCTCCGCTAAAACTCAACTACCGTGGTCTGGGTGAAACGGTGCTTTTCCTGGCGTTTGGACCCATGATCGTCTTTGGGATGTGGTATGTGCTTACCGGTAAAGTGACGATCGAACCATTCCTTATATCGCTTATCCCTGGTATCTTCACCATGAACGTTGGTATCGTCAGCAATACCTTTGACTATCATGATGATTTACGATCAGGGAAGCGTACACTCTCCGTTCGTTTTGGGCAGGCAGCAGCCATAAGGATCATGCTGGTAGATACAGTCATTGCATACCTGGCAATTGTTGCAGGAGTGATTTTCCATGTGATCCCCATCTGGGCTTTACTGGTTCTTCTTACTATTCCACTGGCGGTGAATATGCTACAGCATGCTGCAAAATATGATGACGAAAGTCATTACACACCTGCTATGGGGCGCATCATTGCACTTTCATCAGCAGCCACGTTATTACTGATCCTGGCCTATGCTTTGGAAGTGTTGGTGAAATAATCTCGCGACTGGATCAATGATCCAATAGATCCTTCATCACCAACGATCACTGAGAAACTGGAGAAAAAATGGAAAAAGAAAAAGGAATCTTTACCTATCAAGAGATCATGAGTCAAGATATTGCCTGGGAAGGGATTTTTCAATTCATTGATTCAATACCTCCCAGCTTGAAAGATTGGATCAAGGGAGATCATCAGCAGACAATTTTCACCGGATGCGGTTCAGCGTATTATCTTTCGATGTGTGCTTCTCTCATCTGGCAGACGTTGACAGGCCATATTGCACGTGCAGTGCATGCTTCAGAAATCTGGTTTCACCCTGAAGTCTATCTGACAGCCGATGTTCCCATGCTTATCGCCACTTCGCGATCTGGCGCAACTACAGAAACGATCCGGGCAATGCAAACCTATATCCATAGAACGGGAAAAGAGCCTTTGGCGATCACCTGTTCTCCTGAATTGGAGATTGGTTCATTGACCAGCCGCATCCTGGATGCATCTGCAGCTAACGAACAGGGTGTTGCGCAGACTCGTTCTCTAACCAGTATGTATATCCTGGCTCAAACCGCTGCATGCATTGCTGCAGATAAACCTGAATTGATCGAGAAAATTCGACAAATCCCCCGCTATTTTCAACCACTGATCAAAGAATATCATCCTGTGGCAAAAGAACTTGCCAGCAGAGTAGAGCTTGATCATATCGTCTTTCTCGGCACTGGCATCAATTATGGGTTGGCGTGTGAAGCACACTTGAAGATGAAAGAAATTTCGATTACCTTCGCTGAAGCATTCCCATTCATGGAATATCGGCATGGGCCAAAATCCATCATCACGAAGAAAAGCCTGGTGGTTGGGCTGGTATCCGATCAAACCAGAGATGCTGAATTGAAAGTACTTCAAGAAATGAAAGACCTGGGAGCCACTGTGTTGGAAATTGCAGATGGGATGGATGATTTCCAGCCTGATTATCGAGTCAATTTGAACTCGGGGCTGGATGATATCATCCGCGGACCATTATATCTTCCCGTGGTACATCTTCTGGCTTATCACCGGGCGATCATAAAAGGTTTGGACCCAGACCAACCTCAACATGTGGATTCGGTTGTGATATTGGATCAATGATCAGGGTGGCAAAAATATTCCCTGATATAACACACCCCCGTGAAAGGGGGTGTGTTTGTTCGTTTGTGTCAGCTTTCAGTAATGACGATCTTTTGGATCTTCACTCCGGCGTATTCCGGTTTTTGTGGATCGCGGGGTGGGATGGATAGAAGCACATCCATACCTTTAATCACCTGTCCAAATACACTGTGTTTCCCATCCAGCCAGGGGGTTGGAACATGGGTAATAAAGAACTGAGAGCCGTTGGTATTGGGACCAGCATTTGCCATGGAAAGGATGCCTGGTTTATCATGCCGCAGGGTGCTGTCAAATTCATCTTTAAAACGATACCCTGGTCCGCCCATCCCTGTACCCGTGGGATCACCGCCCTGCGCCATAAAATCTGCGATCACACGGTGAAAAATAGTGTCATTATAAAAACCCTGCCTGGCAAGAAATACGAAGTTATTGACCGTGTTGGGTACTTTGGCAGTAAAAAGCTCAATCACAATATCACCTTTATCCGTGGTGATGGTAGCCTGATAACTTTTTTTCGGGTCAATTTCCATCGCTGGAGAATTTGACCATTGTAGTTTTGTGGTCATATGCATTCCTTTCTTGTTTATTGCCGTGATTGTATCAGAAACCGCATTCTCTTGGGGTGTTGAAATACTTTTCGCTATGTGGTTTTAGGAATGGCGTACAATAAAATTGCTGCACAGTATCAGGGTGTAACTTTATAATGGGAAACATGACAGAAAAAGAGATCACTTCTGAAGGTAGATCATATCAATGGAAGCTCTGGCTGGCTCGCTTGCTGATCGGAGTGGTATTTTTCTTCAATGTCGAATGTGCTCTATCCTTTCTCATCGCACCTGAAATATATGCACCCGGTTTTGAGCTGGAGGGTGATCCTGGAGTGGGAATGATCCGGGGAATAGGCATCCTCTTTCTGATGTGGAATGTGCCGTATGCGTTTGCGTTATGGGATCCAGCGAAATTTCGTGTCTCATTGATCCAGGCGATCATCATGCAGGCGATTGGTGCAGCCGGTGAGACTCTCTTGCTGGTCACATTCCCTGAAGGGTATGCAGTACTGTGCTCCTCTGTGCTGCGGTTCATTGTTTTTGATGCCAGCGGGCTGGTGCTTTTGATCGCTGCCTGTTTCATTGCGCGAAAATCTGACCACGACAAACACTAAAATTACGAAAATTGTGTCTTTCAACGATCATCTGGTTACTAAATTCAGAGAGGAACATTTATGTTTACCATCGGTGCATTTGCGATTATTTTTAATGAAAACGAAGAAGTACTGCTTTCTCACCGTCGGGATATGGATGTCTGGAATTTACCGGGTGGCGGGGTAGAGGATGGAGAGATGCCCGATGAAGCTGTGGTTCGTGAGGTCAAAGAAGAGACGGGGTTGGATGTAACCATTGAGCGATTGGTGGGTGTTTATGGGAAAGTTGAAAAGGATGAATTGGTCTTTGCTTTCATCTGCAGAGTAACAGGTGGGCAGCTTACTCTTACTGATGAAGCAGACCAGCACTGTTTCTTTGCCATAAGCGAGATCCCTTCCAACACATCTCCAAAACAAGTGGAAAGGATCCATGATGCACTGAATATCACCTCACAACCGATCTTTCGACGCCAAACCGCACCTTCGACGCAATCTGTTATTGGAAGGAAATAGCCCGATCCATTCATAAGTCTCATCTTTTAATAATTGAGCGCTATATTTGCTTTCGCACTCGATTAATCTATTTTCATAAATATCCCTTCCTTTCTTCACCCGTTTAATCAGACTTTCATCATCTTGACTATGAAACCTAACTCTGTTAATCTTATTATTGAGCGGAAGCTCAAGGAGGCGGATTTGCAGGTTGAAATTGGCTAAAAGGAAATTGGCGGGCACCCCGTGGTGTCCGCTTATCATTTATTGAGCCTGCAACCTTTCAGTCCCCTGATTCTTGCGTCACAAAAAAATTAATCCTATAGGAGCGATTGAATGACGTCAACTACAAATGCTTTTGAGATGGCACAGGCGCAGTTTGATCATGTGGCAGAAATGCTACAACTCGATCCACAAGTGAGAGAAATGCTGCGCTGGCCAATGCGCGAATACCACTTCCGCATCCCCGTACGTATGGATGATGGCAGCATTCGCGTCTTTCAGGGTTTCCGTGTGCAACATAACGATGCACGTGGACCAAACAAGGGTGGCATCCGTTTTCACCCCGCTGAAACCATTGATACCGTACGGGCTCTGGCAACCTGGATGACATGGAAATGCGCCGTTGCCGATATCCCATTGGGAGGCGGTAAAGGTGGTGTGGTGGTTGATCCAGCCACATTATCCGATTCCGAAAAAGAGCGCCTGGTACGCGCATATATGCAGGTGATCTGGAAGAATATTGGCCCCCGCAATGATATCCCCGCACCAGATGTAGGTACAACCCCTCAGATGATGTGCTGGATGATGGATGAATATTCCAAACTCTCCGGCCAATATACACCTGGCGTGATCACTGGCAAGCCAGTAGGTGGTGGCGGTTCACTGGGTCGTAAAGAAGCTACCGGCTACGGCGTGATCTTCAACGTGCGCGAAGCACTTAAACATCTGGGTATTGACCCGACAAAATGCCGGGTTGCCATCCAGGGTTTTGGCAATGTGGCTCAATTTGCAGCCATCGGTTTCATTGAAATCCTCAAAGGCACCGTGGTTTGTGTTTCCTACTGGGATCGTGAGGATCGCATTGGATACACCGTAACGAAGGAATCTGGAATTGATCCACGATTCCTGATTTCGATCACAGACCAGTATGGCACCATTGATAAGAATAAAGCCCGCCAGGCTGGTTACACCATCGAGTCTGGTGATGCCTGGATCGCTAAAGATGTAGACGTCATCATCCCTGCAGCATTGGAAGGTCAGATCAATGGCGAGACAGTTAAGAAGATCAGCTCAACGGTTAAACTGATCGCTGAAGGTGCCAATGGACCAACCACACCAGAAGCCGACGAGGTCATCAAGGAACGTGGTATCTTTGTAGTGCCCGATTTCCTGTGCAATTCTGGCGGTGTTACAGTTTCATACTTCGAAGGCGTACAGAATGATATGAACTTCTACTGGTCGCAGGAAGAAGTACTTCAGAAACTGGATCAAAAGATGACCGAAGCTTTCCGCAGTGTATTGGATATGGCTTTATCTCACAAAGCCTACATGCGCGATGCAGCATATATGGTTGCTATTGATAAGGTTGTAAAAGCCATGCAACTGCGCGGCTGGGTCTAGACTTTTCTACCCGGATCATTCAAAAGGTTGATCATAAAGCAATAGTCAACCTCACCAGAAAAGTGGCGTTCGCCATTTAAATAATTAAAGAAGAGTGCGAGGCTATTACCCCGCACTCTTCTTCGTATGTTCCTGCAATATTCCATCAATTCCTTTGATGAGGACTGTCCTCAATCCAGGATCAGGCGGCTGCGTTTGAAGCGCTGAAAAGCCACAGCCAGAAGGATAGAATCAAGCACTACTAACCCTACCATTATGTAAATCACCAATGATCCCCAATTCACACCTATCAGGATCGTATTCAATATATCTTTCCATCCAACCGGCATGATTTGCATTCCAATAATTGGAACTAGCCATATGGCAAGAAAACCAATACTCATACGCTGGTATGCCTGTCGTACGGTTTCAGCTCGCAGCGAAGCCAAAACACCTATTGCTGTCATCAACAGTGCTCCCAGAAATACCATCACTAATACTCCCAGAAACATTTGAATGTCATAGAATTTCGTTGGTAATTGTGGGTGTGCAATGTTGATCACCAGCGCTCCCAGGAGTAACCCCACCACAAGGGTGATCCAGGCGTACAATACTGCCGAAAGAATTTTCCCCAGAAGAATGGCTGTATCTGGCAGGCGGCTTGCCAACAAAGTTTCCAAAGTGTGACGTTCACGTTCACCAGCGATCGAATCGGAAATAATGCCCATTACCAGAAAAAGTGGCATCCAAGACCACGCGATAAGGAGCAGAGGGTTCGTGAACCACTCTGGACCGCTTTGCAACGGCATAAAAATCCCGATCAGAGCTACCAGAATTCCCATCGAGAGCAATCCACCACGGCGACTGCCGCGTATCGCCATGATCTCCTTAAATTCCTTCCATAAAACTGTTTGAATATCCGTAATCATTTTTCCTCCTCCATCAAGGTGAGGAACACTTCCTCAAGACTGGCTTTGCCTTTACGAACTTCCTCAATGGATGCTCCATTGGAAACTATCAGATTTACAAGGGGTGCAGTATCCACACCGGGGTGGGTTTCAATAATCAAGTGACTGTTGGTCAACTCCACTGAAAGCACATCTGGGTGCATACGCAATGCAGCTAAAAGTGGCTCACTGAAACCAGTTCCTACAACTTCTACTCGTGGTGCTGCCTCCTGTGTGCGCAGCATATCCGGGCTACCAACCCTCAGCAGCTTCCCCTGGCGAATCACCGCTACCTGGGCGCATAATTTTTCTGCTTCAGTCAGGTTGTGGGTAGTAAGGAAAACGGTCGTGCCTTCATTCGCGGCAATCATTGCCAAATCATCGCGCAGCGCAGATGCTGAAATTGGGTCCAGCCCTGAAGTAGGTTCATCTAAAAAGAGAAGCCTGGGATGATGCATCA
>JBDKSY010000446.1:0-8469 GCA_039680395.1 Anaerolineaceae bacterium
CTACTTCTCATCTTGACCTCGCCAACAAGCGCAGGTTGATAGACATCCTGCGTGAACTGGCATCCCAGGGAATGACTATTATTTTCACCACCCACGAACCTGAAGCAGCAGCCAGCATTGCCGATCACCTGGTACTGATGCGGCATGGCAGGATACAGTATAGTGGAAACCTGAATGAAGGCCTGACAGATGCACAGTTGAGTACTACATACGGTGTGCCTGTAAGGGTGATCAAGGTGGATGAATTAAAGGTAGTGACATGGCAATAACCGCCCCGCTTGTGGTGATTATCACAGGAGAACGTGGGGCGGGGAAAACCAACGTTTGCCTGGCATTGGTAAAGTTGGCAAGGCAGCAGGGTCTTCGATTACAGGGGGTTATTTCGCCCGCAGTTTTTACAGGCGGGATGAAAACAGGTATCCAGGTCGAAAACGCGGCCACCGGTGAGCGACGGTTGCTGGCACATGTGAACCAGAACAATTCGCAAAGAGATTTACAGACTGATCATTGGGTTTTTGATCCCGAAGCCATGTCATGGGGCAGTCAGATCCTTGAACAATGCGGGGATTGTGATTTATTGATCGTAGACGAATTGGGGCCATTGGAACTGTTACAGCATAAAGGATGGGTAGAAGGGTTAACTGCACTCGATCAGATGAATTACCGTATGGGTGTGGTGGTGATCAGACCTGAATTGCTGGAAATAGCTAAGAATCTCTGGCCAAAAGCCGAAGTGTTTGAGATTATGGGGGAAAATCACCTGAAAAGTTCGCGCTTGTATTGTTCTCGAATGAGTAAAGGCGATATCACTACCCTTTTTATTCTTTTCTACTGTAAGTTTCATTGATCATTTCATAAGAGATGAATCACCTCTCTTTTCGCTTATGGTAGAATGAACAATAATATTTTTTATACCTATTCCCAGAAGAAAGGTGAAGATCCATGGCAACATATACACAAAGTAAATGGGAATTGACCGATCTATTTCCTGCTATCGATTCCCCCGAGCTTGAACAAGCTATAAAATCATTAAAAGAAAAAGTAGATGCTTTTGAGAATTACCGTGCCAGCCTGGTCAGTGATATCTCTAGCGAAAAGTTCATGGAAATCGTTCACGAGATGGACGCGATCAGTGATCATGGTTCACGCCTTTTCGCTTTTGCAGAACTTAAGTTTAATGAAGATACTCAAAGTCAGGCAGCACAAGGGTTACTGCAGCGCATTCAGCAGTTAGTCTCTGAACTACAAAATAAGACCCTTTTCTTCGATCTTTGGTGGAAAGCACTGGATGATGAGAATGCAAAACGCCTGCTCGAAGTCACAGGAGACTATCGCTACTATTTTGAAGCCCTGCGGAATTTCAAAAAATATACCCTGACCGAGCCGGAAGAGAAGATCATCAACACCAAGAATGTCACCGGTTTCAATGCAATGAACCTGCTTTATGATTCAATCACCAACCGGTACACCTTCAAACTGAAGATCGGTCGAAAAACCCACGATCTCACCCGCGGCGAATTAATGATCTACGCACGCCACCACGAGCCAGCTCTTCGCGAGGCTGCCTACAAAGAACTATACCGTGTTTATGGCAACGACAGCTCCATATTAGGACAGATCTACCAGACCGTAGCACGTGACTGGAGTAATGAGAATGTCAAGATGCGCGGTTATCCCCACCCCATTTCGAGCCGCAATTTGACGAATGATATTCCTGATGCGGTGGTAGATACACTGCTGGATGTCTGTAAAAAGAATGCCAGTGTCTTTCAGGGCTTCTTTAAAGTAAAGGCGAATTTGTTGGGTGTGGATAAACTACGCCGTTATGATATTTATGCTCCCATCAGTAAATCAGACAAGCGTTACCCATACAATAAAGCCACCAAAATGGTGTTCGAATCCTTCAATGAATTCGATCCCCGTTTTGCAAAACTGGCAAAGCGTGTCTTGGATCAAAAACATCTTGACAGTGAAGTTCGAAAAGGAAAACGTGACGGCGCATTCTGCCTTACCGTTGCTCCAAGCCTGACCCCCTGGGTTTTATGTAACTACCAGGGACATGCGGATGATGTTGCCACCATGGCGCACGAGCTTGGTCATGCCATCCATGCCATGCTGGCAGAGCACCACACCATATTCACCCAGCAAGCCTGCCTGCCTCTGGCTGAAACTGCATCCACCTTTGGTGAAATGATGCTGGTTGATAAAATGTTAAAAGAAGAACCTGATAAAGCAGTACAGCGTGATATCATCTTCCGGCAGTTGGATGATGCTTATGCAACCATCACCCGCCAGGCATTCTTTGCCATGTTTGAACGGCAGGCGTTTGAGATGACCGTCAATGATGCCTCCGTAGACCAGTTATCTGATGCCTATCTTGAAAACCTGAAGACCCAGTTTGGTGACGCTGTGGATGTATCTGATGAATTCCGTTGGGAATGGGTGTGCATCCCACACATCTACAACTATCCATTCTATGTATATGCCTACAGTTTTGGGCAGTTGCTGGTATTCTCACTCTACCAGCAATTCAAGCAAGAGGGTGAATCCTTCAAGCCGCGTTATATTGAACTACTTTCTGCTGGCAGCTCGAAAGCACCTGTAAACGTATTGTCAGATGCTGGAATTGATGTTTACCAACCATCTTTCTGGCAAGGCGGTTTCGATGTGATCTCTGGAATGGTCAAGCAATTGGAGCAATAAGTTTGAACCAAAAGTTTCCAGTTCTTTGAATAACAATGCACCCTTGATTTAGTACTTTCTTGATCAAGGGTGCTGCTAATTTTGAAAATCATAGAAAGGTCTCTTCATGTATTTTGCAATTGAAGGTGTTATTGGTGTTGGAAAGACGACCCTGGCTCGTTTACTGCAGCCATCTTTTGAGGCAAATGTACTGCTTGAGGTGTTCGAAGAAAACCCGTTTTTAAGTGATTTTTATGCTGACCGTCAACGTTATGCTTTTCAAACGCAAATATTTTTCCTGCTCAGCCGTTACCGGCAGCAAAGCGCGGCTGTACCGAACATGGTTGCCAGCGGAAAACACCTGATCAGCGATTACACCTTTGAAAAAGACAGCCTGTTCGCCCGCATCAACCTGGAGGGGGATGAACTGCAGATGTATTACCGGGTACATGAAGCTCTGGGCGAGAAGATCCAGCGCCCCGACCTGCTGGTTTACCTGCGAGCAGACACAGATGTTCTCATGGCTCGTATTGCACAACGCGACCGTCCATATGAGCGGCAAATGCAACGCGACTATATTGATCAGTTAAATATCGCCTACGACGCCTTCTTTCTGGAAGAAAAAGACCATCCAAGCCCTGTTCTGGTAATTGATACCAATCACCTTGATTTTGTAAACCGTCCTGAAGACCTTCGTAAAGTAGATCACCGGATTCGCCAGGCATTACAATTACCGCCATTTCAACCAGAGCTACCTTTGGAATAAAAATATATTACAGGGTGATGCCATGAGATTGACAAAAGACTTACTGGTACGATTTGCAAAAAACCATGTGGCTGAAAGGCTGCAGGAGAAACCGCGTCCGGTATGTATCTATCTCACTGGCTCACTATGCACCGATGATTTTCTTCTGGGTGGAACAGCCGATATTGACCTGATCTTTATCCATAACGTTCAACCGGTTATGGATCGTGAATTGATCCCTGTTACACCAGATGTTCATCTGGATATCTGGCATTATGATGTAACTCTTTTTAACCAGCCGCGCGAGCTTCGCAGGGATGCCTGGATCGGCAGCTTCATGTGTGAAAACCCTTTGGTTTTACACGATGCCGGGCACTGGTTCGAATTTACCCAGGCCAGCGCATGTGCACTTTTTTATCGTCCTGAGAATTGCCTGTCTCGAGCACAGCCTTTCATAGATTCTGCCCGCCAGAAATGGATAGAATGTTTCTCTGGAACGCATAGACCTGGCGTTTTTACTTTACGGACTTATTTACGTTGTATTGAAGATGCTGCAAATGCTTTATCTTGCCTGATCAGCGTTCCTCTTAGCGAAAGGCGTATGGTGCAGCAATTCTCTAAAAGGGCTCAGGCAGCAGGCAAGCCTTCCCTAACCGATATGTTGATCGAATTGATCACTTCATCAGCGTTGAACGATGAAAAAGCTTCTGCCTGGCAGCAGACATTGCAAGAAACTTTAACCCAGGTTGGGAAACTTCCCAATTGTCCAATCCAACTTTCCAACCCAAGACAGGCCTATTTGCTCCATGCAGCGAAATCTCTGGTAGAAAGTTCCCCTGCAAACGCATTATGGATCATATTACGTAACTGGACGGAAGCAGCAGTTTTCCTTCCTGCAGCTTCACCAGAGGTTCAAAAGTGGGAGGAAATGGTTCAAGAGTTGGAATTATCGCCAGAATTCTATACTGATAGATTAGAAATGCTTGACCATTTCCTCGAAGAAATTGAAGCGTATTTTGACCACTTTAAAGAACAAAATAGCCTAACTTCTGATTGACTCGAGTGATTCTGCGACAATTCCTTCGCAAATCTGTGGATAACTCACCTTTTTCTGTGGATAACTTATGTTTTCTGTGGATAACTATTGAAAATCTTTTGGATAAGTTTCTCAATGGTCATAGACAGTACCCGTAAATACAGGTCTGTCTTTATTTTCAGTCTACATAGAGGGGCTGTGGATAAATCTGTGGAATGAAGAGAAAGTTATTCTCATTCATCCACAAGTTTTCCCAGTCTAGCAGGGGATAAAGAGAGGAGAAATTAGCATATATACAGGGGGGTAAAAAATATTATACCTGCATATGCTGTTTTTCAAGAGGGAAACATTGTTTATCCCCCTTTCCACAGCCCCTATTGCTACTACTATTTAAATTAACATAATAAAAATGATGTATGTGGAGTAATAACTTCAAAACAGAACACCTTAAAATTATATGAAAAGAGATGCTTGAAATGAATAGATGATTCTTGTACAATTAATTTGTCATTAGGAGTTTATTTATCCCCAGAAGTTTATATCGGCATTTTAGAAAGGCATTCTTCAAATCACCGTAGTAGGGAGATTTAAGATGGACGTTATAAAAGTCAAGGCAAACTCCCGTACAGCTGCCGTAGCAGGGGCAATCGCTGGAGTGATCCGCGAACATAAACACGCTGATGTACAGGCAATAGGCGCTGGTGCTGTGAACCAGGCGGTCAAGGCTTTGGTTCTGGCAAAAGGCTATTTAGCCGAAGAGGATATCCACGTTGTCTGTGTTCCTGAATTCGTGGATGTCGAGATAGAAGGAAAAGTTCGAACAGCTATTAAACTGGTGGTTGAACCCCGTTAAAGTTCATTCTAGGAGAGAAAAGATCACTCTTTCTACAGGTGAGTGAAATCTATTTGGCTGGTAAAAATCAACCAACTTCATCATCGGAAAAGATAACCTCTTCTTTTCCTGTAAGTTTTTGTTGAACCTTTTGAATAACAAGATCTAAATGCCTTGATTGCTTCACATAATCCAGGTTATCTGCGGGTACGGTCAATACAGGACATAAAGTGAAACCATCTATCCAGGTGGCATATAACTGGTTTAACTGCTCAAGGTATTGATGACTTATCGTACGTTCGTAATCGCGGCTGCGAAGGGAAATTCTTTTTACCAAGGTGTCAATTGATGCTTTAAGATAGATCACCAGGTCAGGTGGGGGGAGAAGGCTGGCTGTAGCATGATACAGAGTGGAGTATGTTTCATAATCACGTTGACTCAAATGGCCTTGAAGAAAGAGGTTCTGCGCAAAAATTTCTGCATCTTCATAAATCGAACGGTCTTGAATGGCCGATGCTGGAAAGCGTAGAACTTCCTGGTGGAGGATCAACCTGTGCGAAAGGAAGAAAATCTGAGAGTGGAAACCCCAGGTATCCATCTCTCGATAGAAATCCGACAGGTAGGGATTTTCAGTTACAGGTTCATAGAACGGTTGAAACCCCAACCGTTCGCTTAACATTTGCACCAGGGTTGATTTTCCAACTCCAATATTCCCTGCTACTACAACAAATTTTTTGGGCATTGGTTCCCTCCTGGGCTTAATGATCTATTGTGACAATATGTTATCAATGACCTTTTGAAACTCTTCGAAAGGTTGAGCACCTACCATACGGTACCCGTTGACAAAGAAGGTAGGGGTGCCTTCTACACCTACCATTTCGCCAAATTCCATGTCATTTTGAACTTTTTTCTGATTATCCATATTCTGCTGGCATTGCTTAAATGCATCCATATCCATATTCAATTGAGTGGCAAATGCCTCATAGGCTAAAGCGCTAAGTTCGATGTCTCCCTTATAAAGGAGATCATGATATTCCCAATACTTGTTTTGTTCAGCTGCACAATTTGCTGCAATCGCAGCACCCATGGCATAAGGATGTAGCTGGGTAAGAGGAAAATCTCGATAGATCAACCGTACCTTGCCATCGTAGGCCGCATTGATCTTTGGCCATACTTCTTGCTGCCATTTTATGCAATAAGGGCATTGAAAATCGCTGAACTCGACAATGGTAACGGGAGCATTGGATGGTCCCAGAGAAGGAGCATCATCAACCAGGGCTTTTACGAATAGCTCTTTATCGCTTAAGTTTGTGCTAACAACAGGCTGCCTGCCCCATAATATATAGCCAAGGGCAACTCCGGCGGCCAGCATCATGACAACCAGCAAATAGTAATACCAGGTATTTGCAGAACCTGGTTGAGAGCCATTTTTTTGATTTTCTTCAGATGGGGAAAGGGGATTTTGATCCATGGCGAGATTATACCATGCAGATAAAAACTGCCTTTTTAACAAGCAGTACCATTTGATTCCTTTCGCATTGTTAAGAAATCGTTATAATGGATTGTACGGAATGGAATCAAAAAACGGAAACTCCAACCTTTTTTCCAAAATATCCCGCCGAAATGGAACCATTCTCATTCTAGGGGGAATATTATGGTTTCTACTTGCCTGTTCACTCACCCAGCCAGTTAAAGAAACTACAGCAGAAGGCGAGCAACCAACGAAAACTCTTACACCAACCCTGGTGTGGCGCGATCCTTATGACTTTGCCACTGAAACAGGGCAGGTACTACAACAGACGCGCACTGCTGCCGCCACTCTGGGTACATATTACCCAACAGAAACCATTGGGAAGACGTACAACCCTACAAATCTATTCACATCGAAGACTACCGTCAGTGGCACACCAAAGACTCCTACCCGTACACGAACTGCCACGTACAGGATAGTTACTTATCCTACCAGAACTTCCATTTATTTTCGTTCACGTACTCCTACGAAAACATATACTCAACGGATCAAGACTGTAACCGTCACACTTACCATGACTGTCACGCCAACGCCCAGCATCACCTTAACACACACAGTAACTCCCACTCCCACGGTTACTCCCACCTCAACGGTTACAAAAACAACCACTGTGACCCATACTTCAACGGTAACAAGTACCGCAACGGTCACCCATACTCCAACGGTCACACTTACCGCAACACCTTCTCCCACTACTACGGCCACACCCGAATGGGTGATCTATTCTGCCCCAGCCAGCACGGGAGCAGTCACTGATATCTGGTTGGATGGATTGTACGGAACAACTTCTTCTGGCAGGCAACTGGTATACCATTATCCAGAGGGTGACAGTATTGTTGGTGCCATTTCTCCAGATGGAAACAGCTTGATATTCTCTGGTGTGTGTGGTGATCCAGCCAGTCAAGGGCTATGCTGGCTCGATATTTCATCTATCCCTTATCCAACACCAGTACCATTGGCCAACCTCCCTGAAGGTAAGAATTCTTCTCCCTCATATGCACCCGATGGAAGCTGGATAGTCTTCAGTAATGAAAACGCCGGAGATGCCAATCTTTATATGCTCAACCTGACGGATGTATCTGCTGCCCCCATTCAACTGACCAGCGGTGTCGAAATGGATACCCAGCCAGATTGGTCTACGATAGGGATCGTGTTCATTCGCGATGGTGATCCGATGAAGATCGTATTTGAAGGGGAGTTTCCACCCACCGCACAACCTGTGCCACAGAACATTTTCACGACAGCAGAAATTGAAGCAGATCTACGGGTTTCACCGGATGGCAGCACACTGGCGTTCTCTCGCCTCGTGGAGGGAGATTGGGATATCTATTTATACAATTTGGAATCCACAACAGAAACTGTATTGACCAATAACCGCTCGGATGATCATCAGCCTGCCTGGTCACCGGACGGCAGCGAAATACTCTTTGTCTCCGATCGAGATGTAACTGGCGTATTTCAGGTCTATCGCATGACCAATACAGGTGCAGATCAGTTACGCATATTGAATAATCTCGATAATGAATCTTATCCGCTCTGGCTGCCATGATTCTGGTACAATACCCCTTCATTACTATGAGGTAGACATGACTGAATTGTGGCTTATCAGGCACGGGCAAACAGACTGGAATAAAGAAGGCAGG
>JBDKSY010000447.1:0-1785 GCA_039680395.1 Anaerolineaceae bacterium
AGGTGATCGTTCCCGATCTTCAACCGGTCATCCTCCCATTGGGTGTACTGCCACAGAGCTATCTGACGGTTTGGCGCATATTCGCCCTGACTGGGAGCTGCGGTGGGAAGAACAGCCACACCACCCAATGGCAACAGGGTGATTGCCCAGGGTGCCAGGCCAACTTTGATCAGGCTGTTATTCTGGATGATGTGGTGTACGGCCAGGATAGGTTTTTCATCATCCAGGGTGATGGTGATGGTTTTTCGGAAATGTGTTCCGGGTTCATCAGCCTGGGTCAACGTCACCTGCCTGGTGCCGTACTCAAGCAACAACCCATCACCATCCGGCATATAAGAACGCGGAAAAGCCTCTGGTGCATGCCAGAGGCGATGACCGCCTATCAAGTGATATTCGCCATAGGGAGTATCATAACGAACATCATCCGCCTTCCCCAGAATATTGTTCTCGTTTCCATCAAGGAAAAGACCAGTGATGCGCGGTCCTGAAGTGGTGAGAAATTCAACCCTGATGGAGGGGTTGGAAAGGCAGGCAGATGGCAAATTTCCTGGATAAGTCATGACCTAGCTGGTTTTCGTGCCGCACTCAGCACAGAATTTGGCACCTGGTTGTAATGGTTTTCCACATTCCTTGCAAAAAGAAGCTTTCAAGCTGGCACCGCAATTAGGACAGAATTTCGCATCCGTTGCCAGAGGAGCTTCACACTTAGGGCAGCTAGCCTTTATGGTTTGCTTCCAGGTTTCTGCACCCAGATGCCGGTCTTCATCCGCCATTCGAGCATGTGCATGGATCTCCTCAACTGAACGCTCTGATTGTGCGGCTGCCATTTCTACACCCAGGTCGGGTGCACAATTCTTGCATAACCCCTTCTTGGTATTCCAGCAGGATTTCCGGCAAACCCAGGTCGAGCAACGCGGGCATTGGACAAATTTTGGCCGGATCTCTTCTACCGCTTCAGCAAATGCTTTGTCATGCGCTTTTTGCCAGGCGGCTGAACGGGCTTTTTCACCCAGATCGGCCGCCGTGTTCAAGAAACCACCAAAGAGACTGCTGGCAGTATCCAACGCGCTGGCAACACTGCCAACCGCCCAGGTTTGGAATTCAGTCCGGTAACCAACACCGCAGCGATTGCATTCAAATTCGAATTGGAAACCTTTATCGGTACTCAGGTCTTGATAATTGCTTACAAATTCAATGTACTCTGCCATTAATTCCTCCAAATTATAATTCTATAGGTAAAAGGCAATTATTGCTTGCGAGGTCGCTTGCATAACCATAAAAAGAAAAAGAGAAAACTGGTCAAAGGCCATATCCATGCCAGATCGCCTGGGCCATCCTTACCGGTTCGAGGAGCCACCCGACGCAGGCGAATGATGCGATAAATTTTCAATAATTCATCCACTTCCTCATCAGGCATAGTTTTTGGGTCAATACCAAATATGCGTGCAGCAAATCCACTGGCAATCAGCACCTTCCGTAAAATTCCCCTGGCTTCAAGAGAGGTGCTGGCATCTTCTGCAATGGCTGCCCACCAGCTATCTGGCATCCAGACTTCCACCTGGGGGTTTACCAGAATATTCTGGTACCAATCAGCCCCACTTCCAAAGCCGGCTGTACAGTAGATATCGCCGTTGATCTCGCAGTAATTTACTGGCGTTCGATATCGCTTTCCAGATTTTCGCCCGTGGTGGGTAATGACCAGAATACGCCCGCCTACTTCTGGCCAGGCGTTGATCCATTTACCCAATCCCAATCGCCACATTCCCGTCATGAAGATGTTAAAAA
>JBDKSY010000448.1:0-1955 GCA_039680395.1 Anaerolineaceae bacterium
GCAAAGGGCACAAATGTTTTTCATTATTCCCTTTGTGCTCTTCGTGTCCCTGGTGGTACAGAGAACCTTTGTGTTAAAGAGAACCAGGGATTGCCTCACTACTCTCCTGGATATATAATCACTTGAATGGTTACAACTATACACGTAAGAGGAGAGAAGATGAAAAAATTCCTTTATTCATTGATGATGATCATCATGCTGATCGGGCTTGTAGCATGCAAACCCGTCACTGCCCCGCTGCAAACAGAAGCACCCGTTGTTGAAACTGAGGCAGTCAGCAGTGAACCGATCCTGGAACTGGTTGGCAATGGCCAGACTTTAACGTATAGCCTGGCAGACCTGGAAGCCCTTCCTGCAACTGAAGGGTATGCTGGCCTGCTCAGCAGTTCAGGTGCCATTACCCCGCCTGCCCAGCATAAAGGTGTTGCCCTCAAAGACCTGGTAGAGCTCATGGGTGGTATGGATCAAACCCAGGGTTTATATATTGAGGCAACAGATGGTTACGGCATCACTTTTTCTTACGATCAGGTCATGTCTGGCGATTTTACAACCTATGATCCTTCCAATGGAAGCGAGAACAAAGTCGAAGGTCCACTGACTGCAATCGTTGCCTATGAGCGCGACGGTGCCATGCTTGACCCCGTGCAGGATGGACAACTGCGGGCAGTAGTGGTCAGTCCAAAGGCTGATAACCTGATTGACGGTCACTGGATGGTCAAATGGGTCAGTCATATTGAATTGAAAGATACAGGAGCTAAATGGATCCTTCACCTTAAGGGTGCCATTTCGGAAGATATGGATAGAGCAACCTTCGAATCAGGCTCTTCTGCTCATTGCCACCTTGAAGCATGGACAGATGAAGAAGGGAATGAATGGACGGGTATTCCTCTCTGGTACCTGATGGGTCGTGTGGATGACGCGGTACGTCATGAGAGCCGTGCATTTGATGAAGATCTTGCCAACGCCGGATACACCATTACCATCACAGCGGCTGATGGTTACAGCATCGAGCTCAACAGTAAAGATGCTGCGTTCAATGATGAATGGATCGTTGCGCTTAATGAAAATGGGGAACCGATTTCCGACAAGAACTACCCCTTACGCCTGGTTGGGAATGGCTTAACGAAAGAACAGATGATCGGTGCCATTGATTCCATCACCCTGGATATCGAACCTCTTCCAGAAGCAACTGAAGCGCCTGCCACGCAAGAACCAACGGATGATGCCAGAACAATGGAAGGCGACCTGGTCATTTCCGGTAATGTTGAATTCACCATGCCATTCCAATATGATGAACTCAAAGATATGGATGTGGTCACGATCAACACCAAGCACCCCAAGAAAGACGAAATGCGAGATTATGAAGGTGTGCGCTTGAATGATCTGCTCACCATGGCGAAACCAAAAGCAGATGCCACGAAATTAACTTTCGTCGCAGGTGATGGGTATTCCACTACATTACCTTTGGCTGATGTGCTGGCATGTGCCGATTGTCTGATCTCCTTTGGTGATGACAATACCTTGAATAGTGTTATGCCCGGTATGGATAGCGGTTTCTGGGCTAAAGATGTGAAACAAATCGTTATTGAATAACCAATCAAACCTTAAAGGTGGGCAGATGCTTCTGCCCACCTTTATGATGGAAAAATGAAAATCCACTCGCAAAAACACATATTTTTCACCGCAATTCTGCTTCTTTCTTTACTGGCAGGATGCACACCTACACCGAAAACTCCCCTGGTAGTTTTCGCTGCTGGCAGCCTGATCGTTCCCTTGAACGCAGTGGAAACCGCATTCGAGAAGGCTCATCCTGATATTGATGTGCATATGGAATATCACGGCAGCATTCAGGTGATGCGCCATGCTTCTGAATTGAATGAACCGATTGATGTGGTTCTCAGCGCCGATCAGGCATTGATCCCCATGTTGATGTACACGAAAACCATGCCGGATAC
>JBDKSY010000449.1:0-5667 GCA_039680395.1 Anaerolineaceae bacterium
CATTCAATATGAAAAAGGATGTGATCTGGCAGCAACAGATTTCATGATCACCATTGGAGGCATAGTCTATCTGGGCTGGTTGGGCGGTCATTTCATCATGCTGCGAGAATTGCCCAACGGCTTATGGTGGATGCTGCTGGCAATCCCTGCGATCTGGTTCGCTGATGCGGGAGCTTACCTGATCGGCCGGAAGTGGGGAAAGCATAAGCTTTCTTCACGCGCAAGCCCCAATAAGAGTTGGGAAGGTTTTATCGCTGGGATCATCAGCGCAGCTCTTCTTACTCCTTTAATTGCTTATCTCTGGAGCCTGCGTAATCCTGATATCACCATGCTTCAAGGGCTGATCATCGGTCTGGTGGTCAGTATTTTGGCACCCCTTGGTGACCTGGGTGAAAGTATGATCAAACGGCAATTTCACATGAAAGATTCCTCTCATCTTCTACCTGGGCATGGTGGAATTCTTGATCGAATAGATTCATGGTTATGGGCTGTACCTATTGCATATTATGTGATTTTAATTTTCTTTGTTTAACCGTTAAAAACCACAATATATTCTAAAAGGAGGTCTATAATGTTTGAAAATCGTCCCACCCGAAACCTGGCACTTGAACTAGTTCGCGTGACAGAAGCTGCCGCACTAGTTGCAGGTCGTATGGTTGGCAGGGGAGACAAGAATACAGCAGACCAGGCGGCTGTCAATGCCATGCGGGTAGTGCTGAATACGATTGAGATGAACGGCATTGTTGTGATTGGAGAAGGAGAAAAAGACAATGCCCCCATGCTCTACAATGGTGAACATCTTGGTACAGGGGATCCACCAGAAGTGGATATTGCTATTGACCCCATAGATGGTACACGCTGCTGTGCGTTCGGACTTCCCAATGCAATTTCTACCGTCGCACTGGCTCCACGTGGAACAATGCTCGACCCGGGACCATTTATGTATATGCATAAGATCGCAGTGGGTCCAATTGCAAAAGATGTCATTGATATCAATCTTACTGTGGAAGAAAACCTGCACCGGATTGCTGAAGCCAAAGGAGAAAATATTGAAGACCTTTTGGTGGTCGTATTGGATAGAGATCGCCATAAGCAATTGATTGACGAGATCCGTGCCTGTAAAGCACGTATCCGCCTGATCCAGGATGGTGATGTAATTGGTGCACTGATGACGGCTATTCCGGAATCTGGAGTAGATGTCTTATTGGGTGTAGGCGGCACACCCGAAGGTGTATTGGCCGCCTGTGCACTACGCTGTGCTGGAGGGAACATTCAGGGGAAGTATTTTATCCGTTCTGAAGGGGAGTTGATGGAAGCCAAAAAACGTGGATATGACCTGGATAAAGTACTAACAATGGAAACCCTGGTATCTTCAGATGATGTTTTCTTTGCAGCAACTGGAATAACCGGTGGATATTTGTTAAATGGCGTTGATTATATTCCTTCTGGTGCACACACTGACAGCCTTGTGATGCGTGGTTTAACAGGTACCGTGCGGCGCATCCAATCAACGCACCGGTTAGACAAGCTCGCGCGAATAAGCAGTATTCAATACTAGCAAATACAATAAATAACCTCTGCCATTGTTTGCAGAGGTTCCAAAAAAGCAGGTTGTTTCAAGAATTGAACCAACCTGTCATTAATGTATTACTTGATCTCGTATGTCAGGTCAGCATTGACGGTGAGAACTAATTGACCGGATGATGTTGGCACCGTACCTCCACCACCAACTCCATACCCTTTCACATCATAAAGAGGTGTTGCACTGCCACTGGAATACACATTGATGTAGATCAACTTGCCCAACTTTACACCAACTGCGGTTGATAATTCGTTTGCTGTTTTCTTGGCATTATCAATAGCCATCTGGCGGGCTTCATTGAATGCAGCTTCTTTATCCAAAACATCATAGGTTACACCATTGATGCTGTTTGCTCCAGCTCGAACCACTGCATCCAGGATGTCTCCAAGTTTCTGCAGGTCATGTACGGTTACATACACCGTATTGTCAACCACATAGTCATTGGAAACTACTTCGCCATTTGGGCCATATTCACTTGGAGTAGGGTAAATATTGAAAGCACTGGTTTGAATATCTTTTGCTTCGACATCCATTTCTTGCAGCTTTTTATTGATGGCATTGGCGAGTACATTGTTTTCATTCAAGGCTTCCGCCACATCTTTTGATTTCGTCTGGACGCCAATATATACATATGCTACATCCGGGTTTAGATAAACCGTGCCAGTTCCTGATGCTGTGATCTGTGGATTAGGGGCATTAATTGAACCACAAGCAGTGAGAGCAAGTAGAGAAACCAGCCCGATGAGTAATAAGAACAGTTTCTTTTTCATTTTTCCTCCAATCGAGTTACCTTTCATAATTATAGACGAAAATAGTCCAGAATAGTTCCCGCGAATGGAAAAATAACCAAAAAAAGTGACCATCAGAACTCTTTCCGATGGTCACTTTTATAAGAAGCTCTGCTCCAGAAAAGTGCGTCTATACACTTCCATGATCTGGTGGAAAAAAGGATGCACCCACCCCATTGATGCCCACCTTCAAGAGCGGGGATCAATGATTTACCAGGTATCACTTCCAGCCAGTCATTCCTCCATTATCTAATGGATGTATTCAATAGTGATAGTACCGATGGGCACTTCCAGCCTAATATTCGTGGGATTTTTCGCTGTTTTCGCACCAGGCGAATAAAGGATGTCTCCTTCACGAACATAACCATTGGCTGGCAGAACACTCGTGAGACCTGTATCCAGAGCAATGATGACAGGTTCATCTTGTGGAACATGAAGAACCAGCTCGCCAATCACCACTCGAGCGCTGCCAGTAACAACTGAGTCTTCTGGCAAAGTGAGGTCAAGAGAACCAACAATGGTTTCGCCAGCATACCCTTTGATATCCAAACCCGATAGATCAACCACCTGATCTCCGGTGATCATCTGGCTGGAAAGCGCCACAGGGACATCGGAAGTTAGCGACAGATCCCAAAGAGCAGTCTTGTTACCGCCCATAAATGGGATAGGGATTGACACACCCTCTGAATCGATCTTGAAATAGCCAACACCATCCTGAATAGAATAATCTGTTGAGGTTTTTTCTAATGAAGATACCGCAATATTTCCTTCAACGATATTCTGGTCTGTTGCGCCATCGTGGATGTTCAAGGCACCCACAGGGGAAACAATGGTAATATCGCCTTCTTTTGCATTGCCTAATTCCTGATTGATCGGTACTGATGTGAATTTCTGTACTCCAAATGGTGAAGACAGGCTTAACCAAACAATTCCACTAATGAGAAGTAAACCGATCAACAAACCTATGACGGTTGTCGTAGTGTTGCGTGGCCGTAGCAATAGATCAAAGCCCCACCCGATTAAAAGGACTGGCCATAATCGGAAGAGAAGCTGAAAGGCACCAACGGAAAGAAAACCCAGGTTTGCCAGGAGAAAAACAGTTCCGATACCAATGCCGACCAATGCCCCGGTATATCCTTCCCGCTTATATAAGCTATCCAGGCCGCCTGCGATGAACAGCAAAGGCCACATACGAAATAGAAAATCCCAGAAGGAACCCGGAAACACTTTCATGGCATTCAAGAACAGCAGGATACCCAATACGATGAGTAGTATTGGCCCAAATATTCCGTGTCTAGTTTTCTTTTCTTCCATTCTTACCTCTCTTTAATGGCACGATAGAGTAAAAATCCACCGGCGAATAACAACAGAAACGGCCATATCAGTCTTCCATCCAGCCAGTTCAACCACGAGATATCAAGTGTGCGTAGAAAGGCAACAACACCAGCCAGTATTAGCCCACCACCTATGAAGATAGCTCCAGCGGGGTTTGGTTTGCTGACCGCCTGGCCAAATTCAGTGCCAATGTCTCTTGCCCGATCAGAAAATTTCAATGCTTCATCGGGGGCATCTGCTTTTGGCATGACAACCCATAGCACCAGGTAGATCAACAGCCCTGCACCGTCAAAGATCACCAGCAGGATGAAGAATATCCTGACCAAAACAGGATCAATTCCCAAATAATTTGCTAATCCAGCACAGACACCCCCCAACACCACATCTGTGCGACTGCGAACCAGGCGTTTATTCATTTCTTGTCCCCTTCTTTATCAGAGCTCGAATGACAAGGTACAAGCCGACTAAAATCAGGATGATTGGGAAAATAAAATTACCATATGTAGTATCAGCAAGACCTGCAATCAGACTCACAATGAAAATTATCCCTGCAGGGATCCATGCCCAGCTTGTTTTATACTCTTTTGCCGGAAGCAATGCGACCATGCCAAATGTTGCTGCCACTCCGAAAAGGAATACCCCTCCAAGGTTAAAGTAGTTATTCTCTTCTGCAACTCCTGCTGCATCCATTCCAACTAAAACAGCAAGGCTGAGCATTATTCCTGCTGGGATCAGAGCCCACCAGAAGTTACGGTTAAGAAAATATATCACCCAAAATGCAATACTGATTCCCAGGAAAAGGAATACTGCTCCAAATTCGCTCCAAAAGTCACTGATGGTAGCAAAACCCAGTAAGGCTCCTAACCCGAGTAAAGTAAAACCGGGTATGGCTGCCCACCATTGCTTTCTATCACTGACCAGTACCGCGAGAAATATTAAACCACCCAGGAAGAAAAGCCCTCCAAAGATGAAAGCCCACAGGTCACCTTGAAAAGTAACAATGTTCATTACTTGCAACAATGCAATAATTCCAAGGAAAACCAGTCCAACACCAAGGAAGATACGCCAAATAGTATTTTTCATTTTATTCTCTCTAGTTTATATATATTATTGAATGCTAACTGATCCCACTCCGGTAGATACAAATATATCTACTTTATTTGGAGCAGATGCATACCCAGGTGTTTCATAAACACCACCTGCAGACGGGAAACGGCTGTTGTTAATGCTGATCCCAGCCAAACCGCTTTCAACACGAATATGCCCGGCCACACCTTCTGGTACATAGATATCCACCGCTGCAGCCCCAGATTTTACTTCGACCCGGGTCATACCAGCATTAGCTGGCAGGGTGATTGAACTCTTGCTGGCACCAGTCTCCAGGATCACCTCACTTACTTTCAGGTCCCGCAAGTTGATGTTGGATTCGCTCGCGCCGGTCTGAAAATTCAACCGTAATGTTGCTAACCGGCTCAACCCAACTGTCCACATCAAACCTTCTTGCCCGCCAAAGGGGATGAACATTTCAGGATGAGCACTGAGCTGAATTTTCGCCTGATTGCCACTTCGAATGGTTTTTTGCTCAACGCCTTCAGAGAAATCACCTTCCAGGAGTATCGTATCCAATGGTGATGCTTCTACTTCCAACCGCCCAGCTCCATGTTTGAAGATGATTTCAGCATCAGTAGTGTTCTCCAAAGGTAATGAAAGGTGCTGCTTGACACCTTCGACTCCCTTGTGGAAAACAGGCCTGAGAATGAACCAGGCACCCAGGACGATCAAAGCTACTGGCCAGAATAACTGCCAGAAATTGATGGACAAGATTCCGAACGTAGAGAGCAAGAGTACAAGTCCAAACAGAACAAGTACGCCACCCCAAAAGATTGAAGATTTACGCATTTCTCCTCCTTCTATTTCCAATTCACTCGCGCTTTTTAACAATATTTCGCACAATAATAATGA
>JBDKSY010000450.1:0-11532 GCA_039680395.1 Anaerolineaceae bacterium
CTGATTTTTTTGCGCCTTTATCTAATAATTCCAAAGCCCTGGTGTTATATTCTGGTGAAACACAGTAATTCATGACAACACCATCGCACAACTCGCCGGTCATTTCCATCATCTGGTCGCCTGTGGCGCCAATATAAATCGGAACATGTCGGGGTTCTTTTCGGCCGTGAACCACATCCAGCTCAATACCTTCTACGTTAATGAATTCTCCATGAAAAGTTACGCGTTCCATGTTCAATAACCGTCTAAGTACTATGACAGTTTCTTTCATGGCAGTCAATGGCTTTGAACGAGTTATACCAACATTCTTTGCCAATGGATCCCACCAGGCACCAATACCGCAAATGATTCGATCAGGAGCCAGATCATCCAGTGTGAGAAATGTAGCCGCGAGCAGACCAATATTCCTGGTCCAGTTATTGATCACTCCTGATCCAATTTTTATTCTATTAGTGACAGCAGCGTAAGCTGCCATGGGGACGATGGCATCACGAACCAGACGGCTTTCAGCCTGCCATACAGAGTCAAACCCTTTTTCTTCAGCATAACGAACATAATCTAATCCGTCACGTAGATCATGGGCATCTTGCAAGTATAGTGCTGCTGGTTTATTCATTTCACACTCCTTTAGTTTGAATTACAGAATGAAAACAAGCTAATTCGGGTATGGTATCAATAATGTTTGGACAAATGGTCAATATGTCGAAGAGGTCGCTTTCGGTATCCAGATCTATTCCCAACCAGTCTGATTCATGTACTGTTACATGAACTGAATCTGACTTTGCTGAGTTAATATGCTTCTGAAATGAATACTTTCCATATTGAAATGAAATGGCGGTAGGTGGCATTACAGAAAGAACATTCGTTCCTTCTTTCCTTCGATCAGGTACGATGATCAGACCATCCTGCTCGTTTCGAAGGGTGAACAATTCATTCAATTCTTCTTTTGTGACTAATACCAAATCTGATGGGATAATTGTTATGCTTGTCGCTGATTTTAAGAACGGGCTATTAAGTACTTTTCTAATGGAACGATTTAACCCATAAGGTGGATTCTCAGTAATTGTAAAAAATCCATAATTCCTGGCTATTTCCAGAGCTTCAGTACCTTTGCTGATGACAATTTTGTTTTCTGTCCAGTGGGTTTGCTGGATGGTTGCCAAGATATGCTCTAACAGGGCACGGTTCAACTTAATGCGTTCCTCTTCGCCCAGTAACTCTGCCAGCCTGGACTTTCCATATTCAAAGGGCTTTACCGGAACACATATCCAATGATTCATGTGTCCGCCTTATTTATTGATGGCACAACAAAAGGATAATATTTCTGACGCTAACCGCTGACGGTCTTCGATGGTTTTCATTAATGTATCAGATACGAGTGGTATTATACCCCACTGCTTAATGGTTTCGATATTACTCGTATCCATAGTATCCAGCACAAACCCTTTTAAGAAATCTCTGTATTGTTCGGCTACAGCCATGGCGCTTGCTTCCAGTCCTAATTCACGGAACATTTTTGCTGCAGGACCCTTTACTGCCTGCCCACCAATAATTGGTGAAACAGCGACAACCGTTTTCTTCGTTATCTCCTGACGAATTCCAGGAACAGACAAAATGGGGGCGATGCTAACCCAGGGGTTTGAAGGACATATGATAATATAATCAGCCTGACGGATCGCATCAATCACACCTGGTGCTGGCGCTGCAGTTTCAATACCCTTGAACCTGAAGCCTGTCACTTTGGGTTCGCAGTGATTGCGAACAAAATAATCTTGAAATTCAAGTTCTCCTAATGACTTCGTTTTAACGATTGTGCGAACATCTTGATCACTCATCGGCAAAACGTTTGTACCAATTCCCCAGGCGCTACAGAATCCTTTCACTATCTGGGTAAGGCTTTCTCCAGCCTTCAATCTTCTGGTTCTTTCAAGATGTGTGGCAATATCCTGATCACCCAAATGGAACCAGGCAGGCCCACCAAGCCGGCTGATATTGTCCAGTACTACCCAGCTTTCGTTCGACCTTCCCCATCCTGTATCTGGATTAGACAGACCTGCTAATGTATAGCAAACGGTATCCAGATCGGGGCAGATATGCAAACCAAAGTAATCAAAATCGTCACCAATATTGACAATAACCGTTAACTCTCCAACAGAGAGACTTCTTGCCAATCCGTCCGCCAGTTTTGCACCACCAACTCCACCCGCTAATGCAGTTATTTTCACTTTCTACCCTTTCTGTAATGCTATTTCTGCTGTAACTCCTTCTTTTTCGTTGTCTTGATAAATTATTTCAATTTTTTTAACAAGAAATTGAAGGCTTAACTTCTGTAAAAATAAATCACCAATGATACAGGTTACATTTTCAAGAGAAAATCCTTGATGAACCAGAGTGATGTGAGGTAGCCAGTTTTCAGGAGCATACATTGGGCTTACCTCTGTTCCAAAACTGGAACAGAGGTCCCAAATTTCCATATGCTTTTCTAGTAGATCTTGAGTTTTTATAATTGGCAAATATAAAGCAGGAATGTTTCCTGTGAACAATCCTAATCCTGTGGTGTTGATCGTGAATTCTTTCCAGGTCGAGGCCAACGCAGAAAGAGCTGGGATCATTGAGTGAAGAGCATAATCCGTTGCAATTTGCCATGAAAAGTGAGGGATCTGAATTTTTGTATATCCAAAATCATCGCAACGATCTTCAATGGAATCCCAGATCGCTTTGCTTTCAGGATTTTGATTCAGGCTAACTAACGAAGCAATTGCCAACATTATCGGAACATATCCTCATTTTCTGGTCGGATAAGCTCTTTCAAGCTTCCTTCTCGCAGCGGATAAGGAAAGCCTCGCACATGAACAACAGGTGTGCCTTCATCTGCTTGCCCCATCAACAAAGAGGCTCCTGCAGCAAGCTCATCACCTGCAGCTACCTGTGTGATCTTCAATTTGAACCCAAATAGATCAGGTTTACCTCGTAGATCAACTAAACCGGGCATTCCCGAAAGGCCGATCACAGTTCCCAATGTCCCATTTCTCCAGGCACGACCATGAGAATCAATGATCATCACACCAATCCTTTTATGAGTAGATTTTTCAATTTTTTCCCGGATCGCTGCTGCTGATTCATCAGGGTCTTTGGGAAGCAATAGCATCCAATCATCAGGATTCCCATGTAAACCTTTCACATTGGAATGGTCAATCCCTGCATTTGCACAAACAAAACCAAGTTTATGTTCAACAATAAGAACGTTTGTGCGGTAGCGGAGCACTTTATTGCTCTCACTTAACACCAGCTCGACCAATCGGGCATCTTTTCCTGTTTTATTAGCCAGATCAATTGCTTGCGCTGAAGGTGTAATATCTGAAAGATTGGCCAATCTGCCTTCTGCTTTTGAGACGATTTTCTGGGCCAGAACGAAAATATCACCATCATGAATGTCAATCTCCGCATTAGATGTAGCTGCAAGGATCATCTCAGCTATATCATCGCCTGGTTTTACCAGAGGTAAATGCGGAACTGCTGTTAACGTAATACTCATGCGGTAGCCTTCCGATCAACACCAGTGATCCGGATACCTGAAGCCTCCACCTTATATTGCTTGTTGATCCCAATAAGAACAGAAGTAAGCCCTTCTACTACTACTGCATTTTCAATAGGACCAGCATCCCACCCAATCAATCCGGCTTCTTCAATAAGTTTCAAGACAACTTCACGCGCTGCTTTACTGGTGCCACAAACAAGCACATCACAATCAACGTCTTCCTGGGTTAACAGGTTTTCATAGGAAATATTTTGAAATGCAGCTACAACCTCTACGCCTTCTCCAAGGATTAAATGAGCCTGCATGGCAGCACTACCTTCAGGAGGCATTTGAACTTTCGCAACTTTCGGAGGAACCAATGGAACTGAAACATTGATCAAGATCTTTCCCTGCAGATCAGGTTTCAATGCTTCCAGCATATCCTTTTGTGCACCAAACGGCACGGTTAAAACAACGAGGTCGCTTTGTCTGGCGACTTCATCATTTGTTGAACCCGCAACAGGAGCTTTTTCTCCTATTATGCCTTTGATATCATTTGCAGCAATGAATGCTTTTTCTACATTTCTCGAACCAATGAGAATTCTATATCCAGCACGCCCCCAACGGAACGCCAGACCTTTGCCTTCTTTCCCTGTACCACCTAAAATTCCAATAGTCTTAATCTTTAATGCGGGTGAATCAGTCACTTTATTCCTCCATATACTATGAAAATTGTTGTTGGTAACGATGCCATAATTCAGGCGCACATTGTAGTGCTTCTGCAAATATTTTTTCAATATCTACAGTTAAGATTTCTCTATCCTTCATCAAGATTTTTCCATTCACAATAGTAGTTGTCACCATGCTTTCATGGAAGCCAAAAACGATGTGCCAGGGGAGATTTCCTGGTGTTACTGGAGTAAAAGGCTTATAGTCAACAAAAATTATATCAGCTCTGGCATTCTCGACCAATTTACCGATTAGTTTGCCGCCAAATTGCTGTGTAACAAGTGCAGAATTGTTGTATGCCGCCATTTGCTGTAAGGTATAACCACCCATTCTTCTCGGATCAAGATTCCACAATTTGTGAACGAGATAGCAGGCTTTCCACTCTTCCCACATTGCATTTGAAAATCCATCATTTCCCAGGCAAACCGGGATTCCCATCCGCAGCATGGATTCTACCTGTGAAATACCAACGGCATTATTCATATTTGACCGTGGCTGATGGGTTACCCAGGTATGGCTATCTCGTAGTAATTCCATCTCCTGCCCGTCAATATGGACTGCATGAACAATAATGGATTTTGAACCCAGGATTCCATGTTTATGCAATCTATCCACTACCCGCATGCCAGTTTTTTCCAAAGTATCATATTGATCAACTGAATGCTCCGCAACATGGATATGAAAACCAACATCATCTGGACAGGCTGCCCGACATTTTTCCAGTGTCTTTTCGGATAATGTCAGGCTTGCATGCAAGCCAAATGTGGCAGATAATCTTCCATCAAATGGTTTTTCTTTTTTTACAAACTGAATATTTGTCAGATTTTCTTCAATCCCCTGTTCCATTCGTGCTTCACCATCACGGTCAGTGACTTCATAGCATAATGAAGCCCTGATACCTGTCTCTTCAACGACCTTTGCAATTTCATTCAGCGAACCCCTGATCGCATTCTGTGAAGCATGGTGATCTATCAGCGTAGTAGTCCCATGCTGAATGGCTTCTATGATGCACACATAAGCTGAATACTTTACATCTTCTAATGTTAGCGAGCGATCCAAAGGCCACCACAATTTTTCCAGAATGGTTGGAAAGCTGTCAGGTGCAGCCCCTGGGATTGCCATACCGCGTGAATAGGCACCATAAAAGTGGGTATGGGCGCAAATGTTTCCTGGCATTACGTACTGCCCTTTTGCATCCAAATGATCTTCATCAGGATATTTTTGAAGCAATTTTTCCTGATCATCAATTTTCTTTATGATGCCATTTTGAACCAGAACAGCCTTACCTTCAAAGATCTGGTTAGGCTCTTCCCAGGTAATGATCTTCCCATTAAGGATCAGCATCTTACCCTCCTATTTGAAAGCCATTTATTTCACTCGCAATCAATTCCTGATCAACTGGCAAGGAACGCACACGTATACCAACTGCGTTATAAATTGCATTTGTGATGGCTGGAGTAGTAGGAATACTGACGACCTCCCCCACTCCTTTTGCTCCAAACGGGCCTTCACCGGCAGGGTGTTCTACAATTATGGAGGTAATTTCCGGAGTCACTGCAATTGAAGGTATTCGATATTTTGCCAGCCTATCGGTAATTACATAGCCATCTTTCACAATGAACCGTTCAGTAAGTGCATTGCCCAATCCCATCACCACACCACCTTCCACCTGTCCCTTCAAACCTAATGGGTTGATGGCAGTGCCAACATCATTCGCAGAGATAACATGCAGAACTTTTACTTCACCTGTAATGGAATTAACTTCTACTTCAGCGGCCTGTGCGGCATATGAGTATACGAAATGCATATCTCCGCCTTCGCCCAGGGGCATTGTTTTTGGCGCCCAATATTCGTAGGAAGCGATCAAACTCTTTCCTTCATGCTGCATCAAGTGAGCAATTTCACCAAAGGTGACGTTCTGCTCTCCAACCTGAGCCAATCCTTCTATATATTTGATTTTATCGGGAGCAATATCAAAATGCTCTGCAAGCACACTGGTAATGGCATCGCGTAGAGCGGTAGCAGCACCTTTTACAGCATTTCCAGTAACGTAGGTTTGTCGTGAAGCTGTTGTGGGACCGCCATCGGGTGTTTTATCGGTATCTGAAAGATAAACTTTTACATCTTTCGTCTTCAGTCCCAATTCCTCAGCAGCAATGAGTTGCAATACGGTTACTAACCCTTGCCCAAGTTCAGCAGAAGAAGTTCGAACTTCAACAACACCGTCAGGATAAAGCTCGACTTCTGCACCTGCTTTATCAGGAGCTCCTCCACCCAGACCTGTATTTTTGAATGCAACTGCCAGGCCCCAGGCGCGCACAAGATTGGGGTTTTGTGGGTCTATTTTTGCTTTAAAAGGCTCATCTCCACCCAATCGTTGCATTTCAGCCCATGTTTTATCAATGCATTCCACTAATCCAACACTATCTTTCAAGAGCTGTCCTGTATTAGTAACACTTCCAACTTTCAAAGCGTTTTTTAGGCGAATTTCGACAGGATGAATACCTAATGTTTCAGCTAATTCATCAATGGTCGTTTCAATGGCAAATGCTGATTGAAGTACACCGAAACCTCGAAATGCACCAGCAGGAGGATTGTTTGTATACATTGCAAAACAATCCGCTTTCACGTGGGGAATGGTATACGGACCAGTAGAGTGGGTTGTGGCACGGGTCATTACCTTTTCACCCAACGAAGCGTAAGCACCTGTATCCCCATACAATTCAGTTTTTACAGCAACCAATGTACCATCCCGCTTTGCTCCCATTTTGACGGTGATTTGCGTAGCATGTCGTTTGGGATGCACTACAAGTGATTCATGTCTATCGTAGAGGATCTTTACCGGACGTTTCGTCTTCCATGCCAGCAATGCAGCATGGATCTGCCCCATGATGTCTTCTTTGCCACCAAACCCTCCCCCGATCATCATTCCCTTTACACGGATGCGGTCTTCTGGCATGTTCATTACAGCTGCAATCTGGCTGCGGTCTTGATAAGGGATCTGCGATCCAACATACACTTCTATGCGTCCATCTTCTGTCACCCGTGCAATGCTGCATTCGGGTTCAATAAACGCATGATCCACGATCCCTGTATGAAAAGTCCGCTCGATAATGACATCCGATTCTTCAAAACCTTTTTCGATATCACCCTTGCGGACTTTGATGTGCTTCAATAAATTACCACTTTCGTGAATTTTTTCTACACCAGGCTCGTTCGCTTGCACCGCGCTGGTGATAACTGGTAGAAGTTGATAATCCACTTCGATCTTATCCAGAGCTTCTTCCGCTGCTTCTTTTGTCTCAGCAGCCACAATTGCTATGGCATCGCCTACATATCGAACTTTTTGTCCTATCCCAACCAGGGTTGGCCAATCTTGAATTACCAGACCATGGTTGATCTGCCCGGGGATATCCTCGGCTGTCAACACGACAACTACGCCTGGCACTTTCCTGGCAGCGTCAACATTGAGTTTCGTGATAATTCCATGCGGCACTCCAGAGCGCTTGGTAACCCCGATCAACATCCCTGGGAATTTTAGATCATCAGTATATAGAGCCTTACCAGTTACTTTATCCATCGCTTCAGGCCGCACATGAGAATGACCAATGATATTCTTTGCGCGGATCGAATCATCCACCTTTGGAGAAATTACTGATTTTCCGGTTCTCATTGCTTCTTCAGCAGAGTGAATGGCTCTTTCGATGGAAGGATAACTACCACATCGGCAAAGAGTATCTTTCAGGGCATAACGGATTTCTTCATCGGAGGGAGAAGGGTTTTCTTGCAACAATGCGTAAGAAGTCATTATCTGTCCGGGGATGCAGAAACCACATTGAACAGCGCCATGCTTAATGAATGCTTCCTGTAATGGATGAAGGCATATGCCCTCTTCAGTTTCTTTTGCCAGCCCTTCGATCGTTAAAATAGTTTTCCCATTTGCGCGAACTGCAGGATATGTGCAAGACAGGATTGGCTTTCCATTGATGATCACCGTACAGGCGCCACATTCTGCTTCATTGCACCCAATTTTCGTTCCGATCAAACCAAGCCTCTCTCGGAGCACATCTGCAAGCATTTCCGAGGCATCAACTTCTATGTCAACATCTTTTCCGTTAACAATAAAATGAATACGATATTTTGTGTTATCCATAAAGAACCGCCCTATGAATTCTTCATCTCAGAACGACTCCAGGCTTCCCAGAGCACATCCTTGAATAGTTGAACACATAAATGCTTGCGATACGCCGCTGAAGCACGCTGTGCACTTGTTCGAAGCTTGATACACCCCAACAAAATTTCTGCCGCTTCGTCTACTATCTTTTCTTTGGGATTTTTTCCAATCAGAAACAACTCTGCAGCAGTTCCTCTTGTTGGAATCGGACCTCCAGGACCTATTGCAATCCGTATGGAATGGATGCTTAAGCCATCTCTTTCCAGCCAAATTGCAGTGTTAAGAATAGGTAATGCAACACCCTGAGGACGCATGATCCGTTTGAATGCAGACGCCTGGCCAATACCAGTTTTCTTGACCGCGAAACCAATAATGACTTCTTTGGGTAATAATGCAGTTTTCCCAGGCCCAAGATAAAGCTCGGAAAGTTTTCGAGTAGTAATTCCATTGCTTCCCAGAACCTCTGCTGATGCATCGAGAGACAGCAACGAAATACTTCCATCTGCGGCAGGAAGGGCATGTGCAACATTTCCCCCAAGTGTAGCTACATTCCTCACCTGTGGACCTCCGATCAACCTGCAGGCTTCCTGCAGTGCCTGGGCATACTTGTTGATCAAGGCGGACGATGCAATAGTAGAAAGTGGGGCTGCGGCTCCAATGAATATCTGATCATCTCGCTCTTCTATTCTTTGCATCTCAGGAATAGAAGTCACATCCACCATTAGATCAATGGATGGTTCAATATCCTGTTTCAATTCCAACAAGATATCCGTACCACCAGCAAGTATCCTGGTGTTTTCTGGTGCTGTTTTTAAAACAGCGGACAGATTGTCAAGTGAATCAGGTAAGGTAATAGAATGATATATGCTCATCGGATCGGTGGATAGCGGATGGCGGTACTTTTCGAAGGGCTATTTTTACCCTACGCCGGTCCTGGCACTACCAGGATCGACCACCGAACCCGTTTTTATTATTTTAACATGATTTAATGAAAGTACAAGCAGTATAAAATTTCACCTCATTAATGCAAAATAGCATATAATTCAGAATATATTATGAAGGAGACACTATGACATCAATACGCAATTCCGCCCTGGATTATGCACAGAAGAACAAAGAAGCATTCTTGAATACCTTGGGTGAATTTGTTAGTATTCCCTCAATTTCGACTGAACCTGAATTAGCAAACTCCATGCTGGACGCAGCGCACTGGTGCATTACCAGGTTGGAAAAGCTTGGGTTTGACACGCGTCTCATCGCTACCCCAAAATACCCTCTTGTTTTTGCTGAGCGAACGGTTGATCCTGCATATCCCACGGTTTTGATCTACGGGCATTATGACGTTCAACCGCCTGATCCTTTAGAATTATGGGAGACACCACCTTTCGATCCGAGCGTACGTAATGATAGCTTTTTTGGCCGTGGCGTATCTGATATGAAAGGTCAAATAGTCGCCTGTCTCAGTGCTATAGAATCATTGATCAAGACTGGTGACGTGAATCTGAATCTGAAATGGATTTTGGAGGGTGAAGAAGAAATAGGTTCACCTAGTCTGCCTCCAATGCTCGAAGAATATAAAGAATTACTGCAAAGTGATATCGTCTTTAATCCCGATTCTGGCATGATCGCGAAAAATACACCAACGATCACTTATGGTTTACGTGGTCTGGCATATTTCGAATTGCGTGTATATGGACCAGCAACAGATCTTCATTCTGGTATGTTCGGCGGTGTGGTACATAATCCTGCACAGGTATTATGCGATCTAATTTCAGGTATGCATGATGAGCATGGGCATATCACTCTGCCTGGATTTTATGATTCTGTCATTCCCCTCACCGAAAAAGAACGGAAACAGCTTGAAGAGCTGCCGATTAATGAAGAAACTTACAAACAACAAACTGGTGTATCAGAATTATGGGGTGAAGAAGGCTATTCTCCAGTAGAACGAACTGGTGCACGACCTACATTGGATGTAAATGGAATGTGCTCGGGCTTCACAGGACATGGCTCAAAAACGGTCATCCCAGCCTGGGCAATGGCGAAAATTTCTATGCGGTTGGTTCCAGATCAGGATCCAGCAGAAGTACAGCAGCAGCTCGTGAAATATCTACAGACGCACGCTCCTGATACTATTCGATGGGAATTAACCCCCATGTCAGGTGCACCTGCTTCGATCACACGAACAGATCTACCGGAGATCAATGCATTTGCAGACGCATTGGAGAGAGCGTGGGGAAAGAAACCGCTTTACAAACGTGAAGGTGGAAGTATTCCGATCGTGTATTACATGAAAACATTCCTGGGGAGTGATTCGATTTTAGGCGGGTTTGGATTACCTGATGATCATGTTCATGCTCCAAATGAAAAGTTGGATCTTCCAACCTGGTACACAGGTATTAATGCACTGATCCATTTTCTTATCAACATGCAAGAATTGAGGTAGTAAAGAACACATGCCCGAACAGCAACGATTACCAAATTATGGTGGGCAGGCGTTAATCGAAGGCGTACTTATGCGAGGGAGTAAATCCCTCGCTGCAGCATTTCGTAAACCTGATGGTGAAATAGTAATTCGCACAGAGAAACTTTCTGGGATTTACACCGGTAACCTGAAAAATATCCCCCTCTTGCGCGGATTGATCGCATTATGGGATTCGCTTGGACTGGGATTGCGCTATCTGACATATTCTGCGAATTATCAAACAGGTGAGGAAGATCAAAAGATCGAGGGACCGACAATGTATCTGACATTCATTGTGTCAATTGCAATTGCGGTTGGTTTGTTCTTCCTCTTGCCTGCGCTTATCGGGCATTGGACAGATGCTTTATTCAATTGGAGTAGCTGGATCGGTAATCTGGTAGAAGGTATCGTACGTCTCATTTTCCTGATTCTCTATATCTGGGGAGTTGGAAAAATGTCTGATATCCATAGAGTTTTTCAATATCATGGTGCAGAGCATAAGACCATCAATGCCTTTGAATCCCATATGGAGCTTACTCCCGAAAATCTTAAGCCAGTTTCCACGCAGCATCCCAGATGCGGAACTGCTTTTTTACTTACACTTGTGATCCTTTCCATCATCATTTTTACCTTGTTAGGACCAATGAC
>JBDKSY010000451.1:0-2453 GCA_039680395.1 Anaerolineaceae bacterium
TCTGGTCAACGATCCTCGAAGAAGTACCGGGTGGAAATGCCAGTAATGAAGTGATCCGCAGACTGAACCGGAAGACGCATCAGACTCTACGCTCGGTAACGCATGATTTCGAGAATTTTGAGTTCAATACTATCATTTCATCGTTGATGGAATTGATGAATGAAATGAACAAGGCAAAAGCACAAGGAGCCTGGGGAACAGTCGCCTGGGAAGAAACCGTCAGTATTTACCTGCGTATGTTGGCACCAATCGCTCCGCATATCAGTGAAGAACTATGGGAATTGATTGGAAACCGTTACTCCGTGCATCTGCAGGCATGGCCGGTTGTTGATGAAGAAGCAGCTGCGGAGGAAAAGATCACTTTGGTGGTGCAAATTAACGGTAAACTGCGCGATCGAATTGATGTGCCCGTAGATATTGCTGATGAAGATGCAAAGAACCTGGCGATGAACAGTGAAAATGTGAAGAAATTCATGGAAGGGAAAACACCGCGGCAGGTAATTTATGTCAAGGGTCGCCTGGTTAACATCGTGGTCTAGCAAGTTTTTAATTCAAGAGAAGCCGCTCAAAAGAGCGGCTTCTTCTGTCAATATTCAATAGGTCATTCTGCCATGACAGCCATATTTCCCAGCACTCCCCATGAATTGAGGAAGACCTCGTTGGGAACTTCGTAGAACCTTCCATTATTCATATAACGGATGGAATCCTGGTCATATCCCGTAAGAATGACAACATGCTCATACGCAGCCACGATTGTCACATTACCCTGTTTATCTACATACTCAGATGGAATCCCACCGACCATATTTCCAATCACCCAGGCAATGATGGGTTTGGATTGGGCAAGTTTTTCGCGAACCTGATCAAGCGTGTATCCTTTTCCACTGATCGCAGGTAGTCCATATTTCCGCAACAATGCAGCCACCGGATCGGCGTGAACACCGTAGGCATACGGTGGAACCTGTCCCCATGGACCGGTGACCAGGCCTACGAATCCCAGATCAGGGTTATCCGAAACGGGGAGCTCGGTTTGAAAATTGTATTCATAAATGAAAACGCCAAAATAATTTGCCCAATCCACAGCCGCACTGGCTTCGCATCCCAGGGCAAAATACTGCCCGGTACCCGTGATATCCATGATGTAATAGGATTCTGGAATAACAACGGTAGTTATCGTCGGTAGAATTGCTGTGGGGGTTGGCGTTACAGGGGTGACGGTTGCAGTCGGCGGGATGGGGGTTATTGTTGCAGGAATTACTGTTGCAGTCATTGAAATGGTGCTCAATGGCGTAACGAGTTGTTCTTCAGCCTGAAGCGTGCGGTTGACCATTATGAATAATGTGGTGAATCCAATCATGATCAGGATCACCAGAATGACGATCCACTTTTTGTAATGAGAATTTGGCACCGGTTGCATACTGTTTTCCTGTTGGGCTTATGATACCCCATCTTTGGATCGAAGCAGCAATTTTGTTGATTTGACTTGGCACCTGCTTTCAGGCAAAATTAGTCTATGTCAATGCCGAAGAAATTGAATCAAATGGTCATGTGGGCAAAGCCTGCATTCATCGGTACGATCATTACCAGTCTCATTCTGGGGGTTTGTATTATTGTGCAGGCTTATCTTTTCAGCCTGGTTATCAACAAGGTGCATCTGGAAGGTGCTAAATTACGCGATGTAATGTCACTTTTATGCTTCATGGCTGGGATCATTATTATTAGAGCATTTCTGACATGGATAAGTGATGTTTTCGCTGGAAAAACTGCAGCAGTTGTAAAGGTCAAATTACGCGATTCGCTCTTGCGTAGCATCGTTAAGCGGATTGGAACCAGCGAAAGTAGTGCGAAAACCGGTGAGATGAGCAATATCGTGATGGAAGGGGTGGATGCCCTGGATGCTTATTTCAGCCAGTATCTCCCTCAACTGGTCATCGCGGTGATGTTACCCATTATCATTTTGTTGATCGTATTTCCTTTGGATTGGCTTTCAGGCTTAATTTTTCTCCTTACTGCACCTTTGATCCCTGTCTTCATGATCTTGATCGGCAAGACTGGCGAGGCCATGACCAAACGTCAATGGAATCTGCTTTCCCGGTTGAGCAGCCATTTTTTGGATACGATACAGGGTCTTGAAGAGTTAAAACGCCTGAACCAGAGCTTGAAACGGGCGGAAGAAATCCGGCAAACCAGTTACGCCTATGCAAAAGTAACGACAAATGTACTGCGGGTGACTTTTCTTTCTGCGCTTGTGCTGGAAATGGTGGGAACCATTAGCACTGCTTTAGTAGCAGTGCAAATTGGGCTGCGCTTACTGGATGGAGGGATCCCTTTTCAACAGGCGTTTTTCATTCTAATCATCGCTCCAGAGTTTTATTTTCCATTGCGTCAGTTGGGAGTTCGTTTTCATGCCGGCATGACTGGCAGGACTGCAGCTGTTCGGATATTTTCGTTGC
>JBDKSY010000452.1:0-1672 GCA_039680395.1 Anaerolineaceae bacterium
GAACAATCCCAGAGAGGAAGTGACAATACTGCTGATCATGGTTTTATCCATGAACCTGGCTTTTGGATCGCGCGGTTTTTGATCGAGAAGATCAGCTTCTGGTTTTTCTACTACAAATGACGCTGCAGCCATCAGATCCATGAATAGTTCCATCAAGATGATCTGTATTGGTGCAAAGGGCACAGGAACAAGCAGCAGGGTGGGCAGTAAGTTGATCAATACCAGTGCCAGTTTACAGGCCAGATAATAACGCACACCTTTTTTTAGGTTTTCATAGATGAGACGACCTTCTTTCACTGCGCTGACAATGGTAGTAAAGTTGTCATCCATCAGTACCATATCACTTGCTTCTCTGGCGACGTCTGTGCCTGTTTCACCCATGGCAACGCCAATGTCTGCGGCAGATAACGCTGGAGCATCATTGACGCCATCCCCGGTGACAGCCACCCGTTCACCTGAAGCCTGAAAAGCCTGGACAATACGCAACTTTTGCTCTGGCCTGATGCGTGCAAAGATCGAAGAGTGTTGAACAACTTCCTTAAGTTCATCCTCCGAAAAATAGTCCAATTCTGACCCGGTCACGATGCCATGATCAACATTAAAGCCTGCTTGCTGACCTATGGCTCTGGCTGTGAGCGGATGATCTCCCGTGACCATGACCACGCGGATGCCAGCATGCTGGCAGGTGGCAATTGCGTCTCTGACTTCCGGTCGAAGAGGGTCTTGCAGCCCGATCAATCCGATAAAAGTCAATCTGGACTCAACAGTCTCTTGTGTGAGATCATGATCTGGCAGAAAATGCTCAGCCAGAGCCAGTACGCGTAATCCTTCGGCAGCAAACAACGACACTTCTTCCAGAATGGCATCTCGCCTTGTGTCAGTGAGCGGTTCGAGATTTTCACCAGCCCATATCTGACAGCATTGAGAAAGGATTGATTCGGGAGATCCTTTGACTGCAGCCCATATTTGCCGATCTTTAGCTGAAACGACTGACATACGTTTGCGGATGCTATCGAATGTAAATTCATTCAGAATTGGGCGTGATCTGCGCAGTGTCTTTATATCCATCCCTGCTTCTTGAGCCGCCTGTAACAGCGCAATATCCAATGCATCTCCTGAAAAATCTGTTCCGTCTGAGACTGCATCATTACAGAAGATACCAATTTCAAGCAGGTGTTCTGCTGCATCTGCCGGTTCATAACGGGTGACTTTCATCCGGTTTTCGGTCAATGTGCCGGTTTTATCGGTGGCAATAACGGTGACAGAACCAAGCGCTTCAACACTGGTCAATCGTTTGGCAACGGCATGCTTTTTGGAAAGCCGAAATGCGCCCAGGGAAAGCACCATCGTGATGATGATAGGTAGTTCTTCAGGAATGGTGGCAAATGCCAACGATAATCCGGTGAGCAGCATCTGTTTTGGCGGTTGGTGTGCCAGAAAAATCCCAACCAGAGGGATCAGGATACTGAAACCCAGGGCGAACCAGATTAAGACTTTGCTCAATTCTTCCATCATATTCTGCAAGGGTGTACGAGGTTCTTTTACCTGGCGAGCCAGTCCAGCGATCTTGCCGATCTCTGCCTGTGTGCCCGTCGAGACAACCAGCGCTTTCCCCTTTCCACGTCTGACCAGCGTGGAGGAATACACCATGTTGTATCGTTCTGCCAGGGGT
>JBDKSY010000453.1:0-8606 GCA_039680395.1 Anaerolineaceae bacterium
CACTGCTTGACCACAAAAGGTTTTGTCAATGCTGTTGAAGGTGGTGTTGACTGTATCGAACATGTGGCTTGTTTTATTCGGAACAAAGAGAACCAGATACTGGAACGTGTCTATGAACCAAAAGTAATGGAGCAGTACCGTGGAGTACAACGCCATTTCACACAGGCGATCAGTTGCTTCTATCATGTTCTGGATCCATATCGTTCAGGTGAAAAAGAATGCACTCCTCGCGACGCATTTCTCGTTCAGCAGGAAATTAATCAAATTGATTGCTTCCGAAGATGTGTAGAACTGGGCTTGACCCCCGTATGTGGCACAGATGCAGGAATGGTGAAGACCTTTTTTGATGAGACCTTCCTGGAGCTCGAGGTATTTGTGGAACGCTGTGGACTTACCAACGCACAGGTAATTGATATTGCAACAGTCAATTCTGCTGAAGCTCTTGGGCTTGGGTCTGTTACTGGGCGCCTCGTCGAAGGTTATTCCGCGGATATTATTGCCCTGAAGAAAAATCCACTCGATGACATCCATTCTTTCCGCAATGTGGAGCAGGTGATTTGTAGAGGGGTTTGCGTAAACGCAAAATGAGTAATCGAATGAAAGGGTAGCCGCTTTGGAACAGGATACTATTTTAGAGATCAAAAACCTGTCACTTGGTTTTGGAAGAAAAGCTGAAGTGACCCCAATTCTTGACAAAGTCAGTTTTTCGGTCAAGAAGAATGAAATACTTGCTGTGGTTGGTGAAAGTGGATGTGGCAAAAGTGTCACGGCGATGTCTATCATGCGATTATTGAGGACTCCCCCAGCGCAATATTTAGGAGGGAACATCATTTTTCATGATGAAGACCTCCTCACAATGCCTGCAAAGCAATTGCGGAAGATCCGTGGAAAAAATATTTCGATGATCTTTCAGGAGCCACTTACCAGTCTCAACCCTGTTTTGACGATTGGTGATCAAGTAGGTGAAGCATTAAGTCTTCACAACAAGATGACAGCTTCTGAAATTCGTAATGAGTCCATCAGGCTGTTAAAAGCTGTACGGATCCCTTCTCCGGAAAGCCGTCTCAAAAACTACCCTGGTCAGTATTCTGGCGGGATGCGCCAAAGGATCATGATCGCCATGGCAATCGCCTGCCACCCCGAAGTATTGATCGCTGATGAACCCACAACTGCTCTGGATGTTACGATCCAGGCGCAGATCCTCAAGCTCTTGAAACAACTTCAAAAAGAAAGTGCAATGTCAATTATTTTGATCACGCACGACCTTGGAGTTGTGGCAGAGTTTGCTGAACGGGTAGTCGTGATGTATGCCGGTCAAATATTGGAAATCGCAGCTACAAAAGAATTATTCAGTCATCCGCAGCATCCATATACGCAAGGATTGCTAGACTCTTTACCAAAGTTGAATTCAACCAGCGAGCGGTTAAGGACGATCGAAGGTAGTGTGCCAAGTGCGCGTAACATGCCTAAAGGATGTCGTTTCCATCTCCGCTGCCCAAAAAAGATGCAAATATGTGTTGATACTGAGCCTGAAATGACCTGTGTAGACGGACATCAATGTAAATGTCACCTCATCAGTGAGAGTGTAGGAAAGTAATATGCAGAACTTTTTTATGATGAAGAGGAGCGGCAATGACTGAAGATTTGCTGTGTGTAGAAAACTTAAAGAAATATTTTAATGCGCAGGAAAGCGCAGTTATCCGCTCAAAGTCTAAAGTTAAAGCCGTTGATGATATTAGCTTTACAGTTAAAAAAGGAAGTGTGTTTGCCCTGGTTGGTGAAAGTGGGTGTGGTAAATCCACCACTGCGCGATTGATCCTTAAGCTTATCCAACCAACTGGTGGCAAAGTTTATTTTGAAGGAAAAGATCTCTATTCTTTATCATCATCGGAATTGGTAAAAACGCGGCGTGATATTCAAATGATCTTTCAAGACCCATATAGTTCTTTGAATCCACGCTGGAGTGTTGAACAGATCCTTTCAGAACCATTGGACACACACAGGATTGGTACACGTGCTGAACGAAAGGAAATGGTAAAAGATATTTTAGAGATTGTAGGTCTCAAAGAAGAAGACTGCCAGAAATATCCCCATGAATTCAGTGGTGGTCAAAGACAGCGTATTGGAATCGCACGGGCATTGATCACGCATCCAAAGTTTGTGATCTGCGATGAGCCGATCTCAGCACTTGATGTCTCGATCCAGGCTCAAATCATCAATCTGCTAAAAGACTTACAGAAAGAACTCAATTTAACATACCTTTTCATTACCCATGATTTGAGAATCGTTCAATTCTTGTGCGACATGGTTGGCGTTATGTACCTGGGAAAGATTGTAGAAATTGGTTCCACTGAGGCGATCTTCAAGAATCCACGCCACCCCTATTCTCAGGCACTATTTTCTGCGATCCCTCAACCTGATCCCTTTAAGGTGAAGGAAGAGGTCACTCTTGAAGGCGATGTTCCAAGCCCACTTAATCCACCTTCAGGGTGCCGATTCCATACACGCTGCCAGTTTGCTATGCCAATTTGCAGTGAAGAAGAACCACTGCTTAAAATTGTGGATGAAAACCATAAATGCGCCTGTCATTTGCTATAACTGCTTTCATTGAAAAAACAGGAAACTGTTTTTCTAACAGGTAGAAAGGAAAATTGATGATGGATATTTATGCAAAGATTAAGGAATTAGGTCTCGTATTACCAGAACCTCCACCCGCTGGTGGTATTTACAAACCTGTCAAACAAGTTGGAAATATGCTTTATATCTCTGGTCAGGGTGCAACCGTGAAGGGTGTACCAGCAGTAAAAGGCAAAGTAGGAGCTGAACGCACCATCGAAGAAGGGCAAGAAGCAGCACGTATCTGTGCGATGAATGCACTGAGTGTTCTTCATGCATATCTTGGTGACCTCAATAAGATCAAGAGTCTGGTGAAAATTCTTGCTTTTGTAGAAAGTGCCCCCGGTTTTAATCAACAGCCGAAAGTTGTTGATGGAGCATCCAGACTACTTGAAGAAATTTTCGGGCATGATCGCGGAATTGGCGCACGTTCAGCAATTGGAACGAATGAGCTGCCAGGTGATATTACGGTTGAAATCGAATTTATCTTTGAGATCTAACCACCAGCAGAGAGAATAAAGGAGATTATAGATATGCTTCCTTCACAAATCAGCCAGGAAATTCCACCATCTGGAATTCGCGAAGTTTTCAACCGTGTTGCTGAATCAAAAGACGTAATTAGTTTTGCACTTGGCGAACCAGATTTCAATACTCCCAAACCAATCATTGATGCTGCCTACGAAGCTCTACTCAATGGTGAAACACATTACACACCAAATGCTGGACTTTATGCGCTTCGTTCAGCGATTGCTGCATCCTACCCGGATCGAGATTATGCTCCTGAGCAGGTTGTCGTTGGCGCGGGTGGTACAGAATCTATCTTTCTGACGTTATTGAGCGTGGTAAATCCTGGTGATGAAGTAATCTTAACGGAACCCTACTGGCCAAATTACATTGGTCAGATCAAAACCTGCAGGGGTGTGCCAAAATTTGTTCGCACTTATGAAGAGCATGGCTTTTCTTTGAAACCTGAAGATGTCGAAAAAGCAATTACCGATAAGACGAAAGTCATTATCATTAATTCTCCGGCAAATCCCACCGGGGCGGTGATCTCGAAGGAAGATTTACGAGGAATAGCTGATCTGGTGATCAAGCATAACCTGATCGCACTTACTGATGAGGTCTATCGCGACATTCTTTTCGAAGGAGAGTTTGCCAGTATTACCGATTTCGAAGATGTTCGCGACCACTGCATTGTCATCAACAGCTTCTCAAAAACCTATGCGATGACAGGTTGGAGAATTGGTTATGCCATCGCACCCAGGCATATCGCAGCGGTGATGGCAAAAATGCATGAAAACAGCGTCTCGTGTATCAGCGCTTTTTCGCAAAAGGCTGCGATCAAAGCCCTGGAAATTGGCAAACCATACATTCAAGAAATGGTGAAAGAATTCGCGGTACGCCGCGATCTGATGGTGAATGGGATTCGTTCGATCCCTGGTCTCAATTCATTTGGCCCAATTGCAACGTTCTACCTTTATTTTAATATCAGCGGAACAGGTCTGAATTCCAGAGATTTTGTATTTTCACTGCTGGAAAAAGAAAAAGTAGCGCTGGTTCCAGGTTCTGCATTTGGGAATGGACAAGAAAATTATGTGCGCTTATCGTTCGCCAGCTCACAAGAAAACCTCCGCAAGGGGTTGGAGCGCATTGCGAACTTTGTACATTCTTTAAATCATTAATTTATGTAGTGGAGTTGTAGAATGGCATTTTCATTAAATTGTACTATTTGCAAGAAACCTTATACAGGTCCCACCGAAGAGTATGTCTGCCCAAATTGTGATGGTTCGATTGAAGCGCCGGTTGATCTGACCAGGGATCCTGAAGGTTTGAAAGCAGCCTTGAAAAATGGTAGTGATCAGGGCATCTGGGGATATCGCAAATTCTTACCGATTGACGAACACGTAACCCCTGTCTCTTTGGATGAAGGCAATACTCCTCTGATCCACGCCAGCAGGCTGGGTAGAGAATTCGGCCTGAATAGCATATATATCAAAAACGAAACTCTGAATCCTTCTGGTACTTATAAAGACCGTTTTGCTACTGTTGCTATCACCCATGAAAAAACATTAGGCACTCACGCGGTTGCACTCGGTTCAGCAGGAAATGCTGCTGCAGCAGTTTCTGCATACTCTGCAATTGCAGAGATGGCATGCTTTATCCTGCTGCCACCCGGTGCAGTGCTGGAGCGCGCATATCAAAATATGAGTTATGGCGCCCATTTCATTCGTGCAGATGGGAATATTAAGGACTGCATTGATACCGTAGTTGCTGGTGTAAAAGCCTTTGGTTGGAGAAATCTTTGTACCACCATGTTGCATCATCCATATGGTGCAGAAGGATATAAAACTATCGCCTACGAAGTTGCCAGAGCCTTAAAATTCGAGGTACCAGACTATGTATTGTGCCCAGTCGGTGGTGGTATCCTGATCAGCAAGGTATATCGTGGCTTTACTGAGATGTACAACCTTGGCTTGATCAATAAAATGCCAAAAATGGTTGGTGTTCAAGCCACAGGCTGTGCACCATTGGTAAAAGCATTTCGTGCTCACCAAAAACAAACGGAATATTGGGAAAATCCAGAAACAATTGCTTTTGCGATCAACGATCCCTGCACTTTTGAGGGTGTGACTTCTCTGGACGTTCTGTACAAATCCAATGGATTTGCTGTAGATGTGACCGATGAGGAAATCTTAAGCGCTATGAAGATGACGGCTGCCAAAGAAGCAATCCTTCCTGAACCAGCAAGTGCATCCGTTATCGCAGCAGCCAGGAAGCTTGCTGCCAATGGCACTTTCAAGAAAGAAGATAGCCTCGTCTGTGTTGTTACAGGAAGCGGTTTACGTGACCTGAAGCTTTATGCTGCAGACAATAAGCAGAGCCCTGAAGTGAGATTACACAATATGGACGATTTACGAAAAGCAGTGGAATTCTATGGTGGTGTTCCAAAATAGAAATTATTACTCATAGAGGCAATGAAGGATATGAAAGAAATTATGCATGAGTTATTCGGTAAGCTAAAAGAATTAAAGATAATACCTGTTGTAAAAATTGATGACATAGAAAAAGCAGTACCGTTGGCACAGGCACTTTGCAGGGGAGGTCTTCCCTGTGTGGAGATCACTTTCCGCACTGCACAAGCAGAAGAAGCAATCCGACGTATTGCGAATGCAGTTCCTGAAATTCTTGTTGGAGCCGGTACTGTTCTTACTATCGAACAAGTTGATAAAGCTAAGGCTGCGGGAGCAAAATTCATTGTTTCTCCAGGCCTAAATCCAAAAGTGGTTGAACACTGTCTGGCACATGAATTACCTGTATTGCCAGGATGCTCGAATCCCTCGGATATTGAACTTGCGTTAAGCTTTGGTTTGGATGTCGTTAAATTCTTCCCTGCAGAAAACCTTGGCGGCACAGCCATGCTCAAGGCACTTTCTGGACCTTACGGCGGGGTTAAATTTATCCCAACAGGTGGTGTAAATGAAAAGAATGTAAATGACTACCTTTCCCTTCCCTGTGTTCTGGCTTGTGGCGGAACCTGGATGGTGAAAGCTGACCTGATCAAAGCGGGCGATTTTGACTCGATCGAGCGCCTTGCTCGCGAAAGTCTGGCAGCAGTTAATGGAGAAGCAGTTGCTGATCCTAAACCTGTCGTGAAAGCCCAAAAGCTGCCCTATGAAGGCAAGGTAGTTACTTTTGGCGAGATCATGTTACGGCTTGCTCCTGAAGGATATTATCGTTTTATTCAGGCAGAGAACTTCGGTGCCACCTATGGCGGCGGAGAAGCGAACGTGGCTGTCTCGCTGGCCAACTATGGGTTGGATGCCAGGTATGTGACCAAACTTCCAAAACATGAAATTGGTCAGGCAGCGGTCAACGCTCTTCGGCGTTATGGCGTTGATACATCCGAAATTGTACGCGGTGGCAAACGAGTTGGCATTTACTATCTCGAAAAAGGCGCATCACAGCGTGCTTCGAAAGTGATCTACGACCGCGCAGGTTCTGCAATTGCAGAAGCTGATCCAGCCGATTTTAATTGGGCGAAGATCTTTGATGGTGCCTGCTGGTTCCATTTCACTGGTATCACACCTGCATTAGGTGATAATGTAGCTGAGATCTGTTTACAGGCCTGTAAGGAAGCAAAACGACGTGGTTTGACTGTCAGTTGCGACCTGAATTATCGTAAAAACCTCTGGACGCGTGAAAAAGCCGGCAAGGTCATGGCTGAACTGATGCGATATGTTGATGTTTGTATCGCAAACGAAGAAGATGCTAAAGATGTGTTTGGCATTGCAGCAGAGGGCACAGACATTACCAGCGGAAAATTGAACCATGACGGTTACAAGAGTGTGGCAAAGCAATTGGCAGACCGTTTTAATTTTGAGAAGGTAGCCATTACTTTACGCGGTTCCATTTCTGCCAATGATAACAACTGGGCAGGCATGCTCTACGATGGAAGCCAGTTCTATTTCTCAAAGAACTACAGCATCCATATTGTGGATAGAGTAGGTGGTGGAGACAGTTTCGGTGGTGGATTGATCTATTCATTCATGCAAGGAAAAACTTCACAAGATGCTTTGGAATTTGCTGTTGCAGCATCATGTCTGAAGCACAGTATCGAAGGTGATTTCAATCAGGTATCCGTTGACGAAGTAGCGAAACTCGCTGGAGGCGATGCCTCCGGAAGGGTTCAGCGCTAGTTTTTTTCGCTTGCTTAATAGGAAGCGTAGAAAGAAAAAATTACATTAATATTCATTCAAAACCTCACAAAAGTTGTGCATATTATTGGTAAGAATTTTTCAATGCCAACTTGAAACAATGCAGAAATGCTGAACAAAACATGAGGTTTCTACGCTTTGACATTCTCGGGGCTGGAGTTATTCCAGCCCTGAGGTGTTTCTATAAATTAGTTGATAATACAAATATGAAAAGCGCGATAATTGAAAAACATAAATGCTGATCCATGCTTTTTATGTAACAACCCTTACTTACAGTATCCAGTTTATACGCATCTTGTTCACTGATGACTACTTTTCAATTATTCCTTTATGGGATGCCTGATGAATAGATAAAAGAAAAACCAGTTTGATCCTTTCAGACAAGAAGAAATATCAACTCCTGTTAGCAATATCTCAAAAGGTCCGCGATACATTGGACCTTGATGAAACCATGAATCACATTCTGGATATGGTGAAGAGCGTGGTTGATTATGACGCGGCTGGGATATTTGTTCTCAATCAGGATCTGGTTCACAGCAGGAATGAACAACCAGATGCAGTCATAGCAGGGATTGCACGTCGCGGTTATGAGCCGAGACCGGTTGAGGAAGATGCCATGCTCCGCTACGGGAAGGGAATTGTCGGGCATGTGATCTTCACATGTTCCAGCCTGGTCGTACCTGATGTACAGAAAGACCCACGATATATTGAAGGCCATGGTCAAACGCTCTCGGAGATTGCTGTGCCAATTATGCGGAAAGACCGTGCGATTGGTGCATTAAACCTCGAAAGTAATCATCTGGCAGCATACGATGAAAATGACCTCGAAGTGCTTCAATTCTTTGCGGATGCAGCAGCCATTTCAATCGAGAAGGCCATGCTTCACCAGCAGTTGTTGGAAAAAGAATTGCTGGAAAAACAGCTTCAATTAGCACGTGAGGCACAATCACGCCTTTTTCCTGGCGAACCACCACATATTAAAGGGTATGATATTGCTGGAATCTGTCTGCCGGCTGAGGAAATTGGAGGAGATTATTACGACTTCATAAAATTATCGAACAAAGATTTGGGCGTAGCAGTGGCAGATGTTTCAGGGCATGGGATCACTTCAGCATTAATGATGACAGCTTTTCGGGGTCTACTTCGAATGCATGCCCGAGGCAGGCTAGGTCCAGTCAAGATTGCTAATGCAATTAACCATTTATTGCCAGATTTTTCCAGCAACGACGATTTTGCTACATTAATATATATTGTCCTTAACCATGAGATCAATGA
>JBDKSY010000454.1:0-3570 GCA_039680395.1 Anaerolineaceae bacterium
GCCCCCAATGCGAGCGAAGGCATGCGACCATGTAAACCGTTGAACCCAAATGACCCGCCAAGGAAATACGTTGGACTTTTACTTGAGCAACCAATTCCACTGAATTTTAGTACCTGTTCGGGATGAATATTCAATTCATAGCAGGCGGCAATGATCTGATTGGCTATTGAATTATGTCCACAACCTTTGCAAAGTGTGGATGGTGTCCCTCTGTAATCATTACGAGTCAATCCAACTTTATTCACATGTTGTTGGATTGAGAGAGGGTCTTTATTGTCGTCCATTGTTCTCTCCTTCTTGTTGAGAAATTTCATTCGCAATCCAACGCGCGGTCAGCGGTAGTCCATCACAATGGGCTACTTTATAAAGCTTATTCGACAGCTCTGGCAACGAAATAACAAGGATCTGCCACATCTGACTATCACGATTATTTTCTATTACATAAACACGATCATGAGCCTCAATGAATTTTCGAACATCACTATGCACAGGGATTGCACGGATACGCAGATAATCCGTTTCCATATTTTCCTCTGCCAGCAGATCTTGCGCCTCATCAACAGCAGGGTCATTGGAACCAAAAGAGATCAAGCCAATTTTTGCCTTTCCATTCCCGCAGATAAGAGGTTCTGGTAGAGAATCTGCAGCATTTTCCACCTTGAATTTTATTCTTTCCATCGTTCGCTGCCAGACATCCGGCTCTTCGCAATATCGGGCAAATTCATCATGGCCTGTTCCACGGCTAAAATATGCTGCACCTGGATGAGTATTTCCTGGTAAGGTACGATATGGAATGCCATCACCATCAACATCCCAATATCTTCCCCATTTACCATTATGTTTGGCAACAAATTCGTCAAATTCTTTTTCCCAAAGGACTTTTCCTCGATCCATGGGCTTATCAGGATAGGTAAACGGTTTACACATCCAGTTATTCATGCCCAGATCAAGATCAATCATCACCATCACAGGCGTTTGAAAACGTTCTGAGATATCAAAAGCTTTCCAACCAAATTCAAAGCATTCATCTACAGAACCTGGCAATAGAAGTATATGCTGTGTGTCTCCGTGGCTGATAAAGTATGCGAAAGTCAGATCGGATTGTGCAGTTCGTGTTGGCAACCCGGTGCTGGGGCCTACACGTTGAACATCCCACACAACCACAGGAGTTTCAGAATAGTATGCCAGCCCCAGGTATTCTGCCATCAGACTCAGCCCGGGACCAGAAGTAGATGTCATTGAGCGTAACCCTGCCCAGCCGGCTCCAACTACCATACCGATTGCAGCCAGTTCGTCCTCTGCCTGGATGACCACATAAGTATCTTTTCCTGTGATGGGATCTTTCCGGAATTGAGGAAGATATTCATTCAACGCTTCGGGCAAACTGGAAGCGGGAGTGATTGGATACCACCCCACAAATTGAACTCCACCATAAATGGACCCCAATGCAGCAGCAATATTGCCTTCTGCAAGGATGTGCTCTGATGTACCATCCATAGGCTCTACATAATAAGGATCTATTTTTTTGATATTTTCAGAAGCCCATTTCGCAGATTTCGTAACAAGAGCAAAGTTCGCTTCAACTGCATTTGTTTTCCCTTTAAAGTGGAAATCTAGTGCATCATGGACCTTATCCAGATCAATCCCAATTATCTGTGCCAATACACCCACATAGATCATATTCGCTGCGTAATCCCGCAGTTTTGCCGGGGTATCCGACTCGCTGATAATTGCTTTCACGGGCATTGGATAACAGGTAATATCATCTCTCACTGAAGGGAGTTGGATGTCATCTGGGTAAAACAAAACCCCACCTGGAAGAATATAATCATATTCTTTGACTAGTGTCGCTGGATTCATCGCCACAACAATGTCATCTTTTTCAAGGCGTGCTCGATATCCCTTCGAGCTAAGTCTGATTGAATACCAGGTTGGCAAACCCTGAATGTTGGATGGGAAAATATTCTTACCAGTTACTGGTATTCCCATTTTAAATAATGCTCGCAAAATAGTGGTATTTGCCGTTGCACTTCCCGAGCCGTTTATTGTGCTGAAGGTGATGCAAAAGTTATTAACTATTTTTTGTGTCATAGAAAAGTATATGCTCCTGAAATAATTGTTATTCAAACTTTTGTGTAATATTTGGCTTTTTTCGCAAGGTCATCAGGTTGAAATGTTCTCGAAGGGCATTTAATCCAGCAGTAGTTTCGCCTTTCCAGATGCTTTCAGCGATCTCGCTGTGATAATCCCAAACCCTGGCAAGATATCCGTAATTGGTATAAACATCCAATCCTGCTAATTCATAAAAATCCCAATATGCTTCCAATAATCCATGCAGAAATGGGTTTTTAATATATTGGTACATTGATGTATGAAATTCTCGATGCTCCGCATGAGGGATCTGTACTGGCGTCCTGTTCAATTTATCACGCGCCATCTGTACCAACTCTTTTAGCCTTAGCTTATCTTCAACATGGAGCAATGCAACTGCTTCATTCCAGAAAGCAGTCTCAAGATGGATGCGTATTTCGGTATAAGCAGCAAAAAAGTCTCGATCTACCATCAGCGCATAATTCAGGCTTTGCTGAACGGCAGGTCGGAAGGAATATGGCAATCTATGGATGCCGGTTCGAGGTTTGACTTCGATCAATCCTAATGCCCTGGCAACTTCCATTTGTTCGCGAAGGCTGGAAGTACTTAATCCAATTTGCGGTGAAAGGTCACTGAGTGCTGGAAGCCGTTCACCGTCTTCACAGGCAGAGGCGAGGTATTGCAGAAAATCATATTGATTGATGTTATTTGGAACGAATTTTGCTTTCATTTTCGCTCTTTAATTTGATTAATATGATTTATCATATTAATCAATTATATTGTTGTTAACATAAATTTTCTACTATTGAAAATCATATGGTTTGTGTATGATAATCACATTTCCCCCCCTGTTTTGATCTATCTCCTAAAGCGAAAAATAACCCAGATGACAAAAATGTAACTGGGCAATTTTTCTTATGCTAATATTTCCAATGTAGAGATCAAGAAAAGAATCGCAATCTTATTTTTCTGGATTTTCGATCACAGAAATTTCACTTTTGTGAAATTCTCTCATTCCACCGTCAGCCAAATCTACAATGACACCTTCTCGTAATGGTGCAACATCAATTACTTTTCCAATACCGACAGGTGTATTCACCATTTGCTTCCGCTTCGGGAGATCAACTTTGACTGCCATGTATTGATCATATTCATAATAAAGGCAACAGCGCAACCTCCCACACAGTCCGGTGATCTCACCCGGTGTCAGCGAAATACCCTGCTCTTTTGCCATCCGAATGGATATGGACGAAAAGTCGGTCAGAAACTTAGAACAGCATCGAGTTTCAAGGCCACAGGCACCCATTCCGCCCAGACATTTTGCCATATCACGAGGGCCAACCTGTCGCAATTCGATTTGCACATTATTGTAGATCCGTTGTACATCTTGCCGAACAGCTTTAAGGTCAACTTTTTCATCAGTTTCAGTATTATAAATAATAGCTAATCTGCTACCATCAAAGCTGAATTCCGCATCAA
>JBDKSY010000455.1:0-2301 GCA_039680395.1 Anaerolineaceae bacterium
AATGTGCATCATCAGGGGAGAGTAACCAGCACCGGACTGGGGTTATCTATTTGTAAAGGTATTATTTCAGCTCATAAAGGGAATATATGGGCTGAAAATGCGCCAGAAGGATTTGTTTTTCACTTTACAATACCGATCAACACAGAAGAAAGTCCTCATCCTGTACCACCCGAGATGATAGATGAATAAAAAACCACTCATTCTCATAATTGATGACGAGCCACAAATATTGCGGGCATTAAAGACGATCCTTACGGCAAGGCATTTTGATGTTGCAATGGCGAACACTGGCGAGCAGGGGCTTTCCCTTGCTGCAGCATCAGAACCAGATGTCATCATCCTCGATCTCAGTTTGCCAGACATGGATGGCATTCAAGTATGTGAAAAAATCCGTGAATGGTCACGTGTTCCAATAATTGTTTTATCGGTGCGAGAGAGTGAAACAGATAAAGTGGCTGTACTGGATAAGGGTGCGGATGATTATTTGACCAAACCATTTGGGATCGAAGAACTGATGGCGCGCATTCGCGTAGCCATGCGTCACTCCGAGCAATCTTTGGGGAATGTGAAAAGTATCATTAACATTGGTCCATTACAGATTGACCTGGCCCATTATTCTGTCACGAATAATGGTGTTGATATCCGGCTCACAGCTACCGAATTCAAGCTGTTGGCTTATTTAGCCAGCAATACCGGGAAGGTGCTGACTCATAAATCCATTTTGATCCATGTGTGGGGGGATGAAGATGCCGATCATGTGGAATACTTGCGAGTTTTTATTGGAGTACTACGAAAGAAATTAGAATCCAATCCTAATGATCCTCAAATCATCCAGACTGAACCTGGTATTGGATATCGTTTTGTGATCCCCGAGTAATCTTTATAAAAATTTTATTATTTCACTCAATATTTTTGTTTATCCTTTACTTCATGAAGGTAAACTCCCATTATCCTGGAATAGAATGAGTTCTTTACTACATTCATAAAAATATGCATCTTGTTTCAGGGTAGTTGGAGAGTTTTTCATGACTGATCTAGAAGCACATTCAAATATTTTTGAGCAGACTTCCACACACATGCCAAAGACGACTTTCAGGTCCTGGTTGATTGGACGCCCGTTATCAACGGCAGATGCTCCACACCAGACGATCGGGAAGCTGATCGGGTTGGCTGTTTTTTCTTCCGATGCGTTGTCCTCCGTTGCATATGGACCTCAAGAGATCTTATTTATTTTGATTGCAGCAGGTACGGGTGCTTTATCAAATGCGTTTCCCGTTGCCATTGCAATTGCCATTCTGCTGGCAATTCTGACATTCTCTTACGAGCAGACCATCCACGCTTACCCAGGAGGAGGTGGAGCATACATTGTTGCCCGTGACAACCTGGGAATTCTCCCTGCACAGGTTGCGGGAGCTTCTTTGTTAAGCGATTATGTATTGACAGTATCTGTGTCCATTTCTTCTGGTGTGGCGCAGATAGTCTCTGCTTTTCCCAATCTCTATCCCTATCGCGTAGAACTCGCAGTTGGATTTATTTTATTTGTTATGTTGATCAACCTGCGCGGTGTGAAAGAATCTGGGATCATTTTTGCAGTACCTACTTACTTTTTCCTGGTCATGATGTTGGTCACCGGTTTTATCGGTATATTCCGTTTTTTTACAGGCACGCTAGGAACAGTGGTAAATCCTCCTTCGATTGAAGTTGGCATTTTACAGCCCGTTACATTATTCATGCTTTTGCGCGCATTTGCCAATGGCACTTCATCTGTTACCGGCGTAGAGGCAATATCTAACGGTATCACTGCTTTTAGAGAACCGCGTAGCAAGAATGCCGGCAAGACATTGCTATGGATGGCTTCGATATTAGGTGTGCTGCTTTTATTGGTTGCATTTCTTGCTGTGCAGGTAGGTGCGTTACCCTCTGATAATGAAACCGTCATTTCTCAGATAGCTCGAACTGTCTATAATGGACAAGGCATAGCCTACCTGTTGATGATTGCATCTACTACCGTGATCCTGGTTATGGCTGCCAATACCGCCTTCGCAGATTTTCCACGTCTCGGAGCGTTGCATGCGGTTGATGGTTTTCTTCCCAGGCAGTTCGCTTTTCGTGGAAGTAGACTGGTATATTCATACGGTATCGTAGCGCTTGCGGTGATCGCATCTCTATTGGTGATCTACTTCCAGGCGAATGTATCTCTGCTGATCCCTCTGTATGCAATTGGTGTTTTCTTATCCTTTACATTGTCACAATTTGGGATGGCGCGGCGTTGGTGGAAATCTGGACATTTGAAACCCGGAG
>JBDKSY010000456.1:0-3035 GCA_039680395.1 Anaerolineaceae bacterium
ACGGTGATCTCTTCGCGGATATAAATATCCAATCCGCCTATCAGGTCAATGAATTTTTCAAATGCTTCAAAGTCTATCTGGGCGTAATAATTGATCGGTACGCCTATGAAAGTTTCTGTAGTTTGAACTGCCAGACCAGCACCACCACCTGGTAATTGATAAGATTCACCCAGAAAGTAAGCGGTATTGATCTTTCCGTAATCAAATCCCGGGATATTCACCCATGCATCACGGGGGATTGAAAGCATTCCCGCGGTATTGGAAATGGGATCCAGCGTAAGCAGCAGCATCGAATCTGTGCGTGGAACGCGCCGCTCCGCAGTATCCTCGTAATCCAGGCCCATGATCAGCATGGTTACCCGGCTTTTTCCGTCCCAGGGTTGCGCTGTTGGGGCGCCTACAGGTTGTAAGGCAACAACAGCTTCAGTACCGCTGGGAGTAGGAACATCTCCCGCTGAAGCTTCTGGGGCACCAGGGAGGCCTGCTGTCAGGCTCCAAGAGCCAACAAGGTCACGGATGATATTGAATGCAACGATAGCAGTGATGACTCCGACAACCGCGAACGCAGCCAGTAAACCAATTGTCAACCGGTCAAACTTAATATTTTTCCGGTTTCTATCATGGCGTGTTCTATTCGAAAAGCCATTATTCTTTGGGCTCTTTGCCATCTGTACAGAATTGCGATCCATAAGCTAATTGTAATCCATTTCTTCTGACGGAATTAGGAATACCTGCGCTTTTTGATGCAACAATGGTGCCAAATTGGACAGCTTTATGGGTTTTCCCAAAAGAAGCGCCAGGGTATTCTTCTTTTCAGTCAATTGCTGGAGGTGGTACTGGCAGATCGCTGGCTGGGGTTTTCATCCATTTTTCCCCTTCGTCAACCAGCATTACTGGAATGTCTTCTATAATGGGATATTTTCGGTCACATTCCGTGCATAGCAGCCAGGATTCTTTATAAACTTCGAGTGCGCCGCCATTCTCATGTTCACGAACGCAAACTGGGCAACGCAAAATTTCGAGCAGATCAGGTTGTACCATAGAACCTCCAAAACGCTTTGACAAATTGTACCATAGCATAGAAAGAATCATTCATCCGATGAATCTTCGGGTGGTGGCATATCTGGTGTACCAGGGCCATATTCATAAACCGCTTGCCAGGGTTGATAATGCGTGAAGAAAGAGTCTTGGAAATAAGTTGCACCATTTTTATTTACAGTCCGTTGTACGGTAATATCTGCTCCTTGCGCAGAATAATCAACCTGGCGAACTTCGCCACTGGCAAGGTCAGGATTTTCACGGTACAGTGGTTTGGGGGCTTCGACAGTATTTACCGGACCGGTAGTAGACCATTCGACGCTGCGCCCATCATAAGTGGAATAAAATTTCCAGGTGATAGAACTGCTGCCAGGATATACATATGTTTCCATCAACAACCAGTAAGGAGTGTCATTGACGAATTTTAGATCCACAACGGGTGCATATACGGTTGCGTCCAAACCCGCCAGATCCGGATCAATAGCACCACCAGCCACTCTCTCGTAATAACTCACACGGTACGCATGAGCATAACGTTCGGTGATCGGAAATCCTGCAAAAAAAGCAGCCCGGAATAGAGTGGTACTTACCTGACATACACCACCACCAACCCCAGTGATGGTCTGATTGCCATAGATGATCAGGGCTTCAGCATATCCGTTTTCTAAACTGATATCACCTAAGGCTGAAGCCATGGAAAATGTTTCGCCAGGTGCCACCAGTAAACCGTGGAACTGGCTGGCTGCTGCCTGAATATTCTGTACCCGCTCAGCGCTGGAGCCATAGAAATATGACGATTCGGTATGCACCAGCTCGGTGATGCCAAGCTGCTCCCCAGTCATCGAATCGGTAACTTGAGGGTTGGTGAAATCAAGTACCAGGGTAATGGTGTGTTCACCTGCCATAAGCTGTTTTTGAATGGTCTTAATGCTTTCTTCAACATTGAGCGAACGACCGATAATGGCACTTTTAATTACTTCGAGTTGATGTGTATCATCATTGAACATGAAACGCGTGTTTTGTGGCGAAAGATACAGGTCAGGTTGTAACCTGGTTAAATATTCACGCAATACTTCTGTTTTTATCGAGACCTGATATTGAGAAGAACCATCCGTTTGCACTACTTCAAATGCCAGCATTTTCGATAATTCTTCTGGCGTGAACACCCAGGGCCCTTGAGAATCAGGTTGCCCGGCAGGCATGCTCATGGTGAGGTTTTCACTGAGCAGTTTCCTCACCAGTTCGGCTTGCTCGTCTACGTTGATGATCACTGGATTGGCTTCTTGCACTATGAGTGGAACCAATCCATCCAGTAATGTTGCAATTTGAGAAGAAATACTTGCCATCGAAGCGGAGTAATCCAGGTTCAGTCCGCTGACACCAGGTAAAATACTGACTGTTGTCCCATCAATTTGAATGGATGGTTCTTCCAGTGGGCGATTGATTTCCGCAGCAATCTGATTGAGATACGCAAATGCAATGCGTTGGTCAAAAATAAAAACCGGCGAGAGGTTGGTGCCATTTCGCCGTGATGCCAGTTGAACATCCAACCGGTTGAATAGATTACCGTTTCGACCAATTTCAAACGCTGCGCGAGATGAGGTTTCACTATCCAACATCACGCCTAGTTGCGAGGGTGTCAACAGCCAGCTTTTATCTGCGTATTGCAGGATCAAATGCCCGGTTTGTGGGTAGGTAAGCGAAGTTCTTATCTTTTCTTGCGCATCTGCTATTGATAACCCACCCACAGGGATGCCGGCCACCTGGACTCCCGGGAAAATGCGCCCTGCATACCAGAACTGGTAGCCAAATGTTATGACGAGTATCGCCATGCCAAAGACCGCAACAGCCAGAAGAATGCCAAAGAAGGCAAATTCTGCCTGGAATTTACGAGAGTTTGCCATGCCGGGTTTTGATATAGAACGAGTTTGCATAGTGCTTCTAATTATAGACCATTTATGTCGAGTTTATGTGCTGTGATGAACGAGGAAGATGCG
>JBDKSY010000457.1:0-10041 GCA_039680395.1 Anaerolineaceae bacterium
CTCTGCCAGAAGGTGTAGAAATGGTAATGCCTGGTGATAACGTGAACCTGGAAGTGGAATTGATCGTTCCGGTTGCGTTGGAACAAGGTTCAAAGTTTGCAATTCGTGAAGGTGGTCTAACGGTTGGTGCCGGTGTGATCACTAAAATCATCGCATAGGTAAAGGTTATGGCTAAACAAAGAATTCGGATTCGACTGAAAGCATATGATCATCGTGTTTTAGACCAGTCAGCAAAAAGGATCGTAGACACTGCTGAGCGAAGTGGTGCCAAGGTTGTAGGACCTGTCCCATTGCCGACAAAAATCGAACGATTTACTGTTCGACGTTCAACATTCATCGATAAAGACTCTCATGAGCATTTTGAAATTCGCACACATAATCGCTTGATTGATGTGCTGGAGCCTGATGCGAAAACGATTGATATGCTAATGCGGTTGAATCTGCCTGCTGGCGTAGATATTGAAATAAAGATCTGATCCATTGGGAAATGACCTTTCCCGATGGATCAACCCTGCATTCCATAGAAGCATGAAGTAGCATCGCAGCAGGGTTTTACAAAGGAATATCAATAATTCCTGGAAGAATCAGGAATTTGTGGTATACTTGCGAGGTTTGGCTTACAACCAAACAATGGCAGTATAAGACCTAACCTGTAGGCGCAAACCAAATCCGGGTGTCGCAGCAGGTGGGTGACTGTACTTGCTAGAGATGATGCAGTCAAGCCCAGACTGACAGTCTCGGATACTGAGAACATAAAGGAGAAAACTGATATGTTTAAAGGGCTAATTGGTAAGAAAATCGGCATGACCCAGATTTTCGATGAAAATGGTGTGGCATTTCCTGTTACACTCATCGAGGCTGGGCCATGTTACGTTACCCAGGTACGCCTGCCTGATAAAGAGGGTTATTCAGCAGTTCAACTGGGTTACGAGGAAGTGAAGCCCAAACGTTTGACCGGTGGTGAGTTGGGGCATTTGAAACGCAACAACATCCCGCCACTGCGCTTCCTGCGTGAGTTTCGAAGTAAAGACCCACAGGTTAAAGAAGGTGACACAATACAACTTGCCGAGATGTTCACTCTCGAGGATCATGTTGATATTATTGGCACCAGCAAAGGCCGCGGTTTTCAAGGTGGCGTTAAACGCTATCATTTCCGCGGTGGTCCAAAAACCCATGGCCAGTCAGATAGACTAAGAGCACCCGGATCTCGAGGTTCTGGCACGACTCCTGGGCGTGTATACAAAGGTTCTCGTGGCCCAGGTCATATGGGTGATGACCGGGTTACCTCTCAGAACTTAAAAGTAGCATTAGTGGACCCAGAACGCAACCTGATTGGTGTTCGTGGTGCTGTACCTGGACCGCGTGGTGGTCTGGTACTTCTGAAAGAAGCGCGCAAGCAGTAGCCGGAAGGGAGCACAGAGACTATGGAAGTAAATGTAGTAAACATGGAAGGTAAGAAGATCAAAACAGTAGAATTACCTGCAGCGATCTTTGAAGCCCCAATTTATCGTGACCTGATGCATCAGGCATTTGTGCGCCAAATGGCAAATGCACGGCTTGGAACTCATGATACCAAAGTACGTGGTGAAGTTTCTGGTGGTGGGCATAAACCTTGGCGACAGAAAGGTACTGGACGTGCCCGACAGGGTTCTATACGTGCAGCACACTGGAAAGGTGGAGGTAGAGTTCATACACCCCATCCTCGTTCATATGAACAGGCTATGCCTCGAAAGATGCGTCTGGCAGCGCTGCGTTCTGCTTTATCAGTAAAAGCAGCAGAAGAAAGTCTTGTTTTGTTGGATGAATTGAAAGTAACTGAGCCAAAGACCCGTGTGATGGCAGGCGCCTTGAACACACTGGTGGGTGAAGGCAGCGCACTTGTTCTGATCCCTCAGAAAGAGGAATATCAGGATGTCATTCGTTCCACCAACAACATCCCAAATGCAAAAATACTATTAGCAAGTTACCTCAATATTCGTGATTTGCTATTCTTTGACAAAGTAGTTATGCCCTTGGCAGTGCTGGATGTTATCAGCGCCAATTTGGGATAGGTAGGAGAGAGAGATGAGTACTATTTATGAAGTTCTCCGCCGACCACTGGTGACCGAAAAATCAAATTATCAGCTCAACAAGCTGCATCAATATGTTTTCGAAGTAAATTCGGATGCAACCCGCACGTTGGTGAAAGACGCGGTAGAGCAATTGTTTGATGTGACTGTGGTTCGGGTAAATATTTTGAATTCACCAGCAAAGCGATCACGCCGTGCGCGTAGCCGCAGGCTGGCGGTGCGTGAAAGTTCCTATAAAAAGGCAATTGTTACGCTCGCTCCAGACAACCGAATTCCGTTCTTTGAAGGAGTTGAGTAATGGCAGTAAAAGTTTATAAACCAATTACTCCTGGTCAACGTGATATGACCGGATACGCTTTTGATGAAATCACCAAATCGACTCCAGAACGTTCCCTGATCGTAATTCGGAAGAAATACTCTGGTCGTAACAATCAAGGTCGCATCACTGTCCGACATCAGGGTGGTGGGCAACGGCAATTTGTTCGGTTGGTAGATTTCAAGCGTGACAAATATGATATTCCAGCCAAAGTGGCTGCAATTGAGTACGATCCAAACCGCACAGCGCGTTTAGCTTTACTGTTCTATGCGGATGGTGAAAAACGTTACATAATTGCACCTGTTGGCTTGAAAGTTGGCGATAAAGTTCTTTCTGGCGCAAATGTAGAAATACGACCTGGAAATTGTCTTCCTATTGCCAATATCCCTGTTGGTACCATGATCCACAATATTGAAATGAATTACGGTCGTGGTGGTCAACTGGTACGTTCTGCTGGTAGTTCAGCACAATTGCTGGCAAAAGAAGGCGATTATGCACAAATTCGTATGCCCAGCGGTGAAGTAAGGTTGATCCGACAGGTATGCCATGCAACCATTGGTCAGTTAGGCAACGTGGAGCATAGCAACATTAAATTAGGAAAAGCAGGACGCAAACGCCACATGGGCATTCGCCCAACTGTTCGTGGAACTGCAATGTCTCCTCGCGACCATCCACATGGTGGTGGTGAAGGCCGACAGCCAACCGGTATGCCAAGCCCCAAGACTCCATGGGGTAAACCAACCCGTGGCTACAAGACACGTCGAAACAAACAAACTGATCAGTATATTGTTCGTCGCCGTAAGTCTGGTGGCGGGCGGTAGATGATAAGAGATAAGAATTAGCGAGAGAAAGGGACGAACCTATGTCACGATCGCTCAAAAAGGGTCCATTCATTGAACCCAAGTTATTGAAAAAAATTGAAACAATGAATGCTCGCAGTGAGAAGAAAGTAATCCGTACCTGGAGCCGAGCCAGCACGATCTTTCCGCAAATGGTAGGACATACCATTGCTGTTCATGATGGCCGCCGACATGTGCCGATTTACATCACTGAAAATATGGTTGGGCACCGTTTGGGTGAATTTGCACCTACCCGACATTTCCGCGGGCATATGTCTGATAAGAGTTAAGCGAGGAATGTGTGATGGATATTCGTGCTGAACTTAAAAATTGCGGTGTATCTGCACAGAAAGCCAGATTGGTGATCGATCAGGTACGCGGTAAACCGGCTGTAGAAGCTCTAAACAGTCTTCGCTTTATGCCTAAAGTGGGAGCGTTTCACGTTCACAAGTTGTTGACCTCTGCAGTCGCAAATGCCGAAGAGAACTTTGGTCTCAGCCGAGATGATCTGGTAGTATCTGAGATCATGGCTGATGAGGCACCAACCCACAAATGGCGTAGATTTGGTGCGCGTGGACGGTTTAAACCTGTATTGCGGCGCAATTCACATATCAAAATTGTGCTGCGTGAGAAGGCATAAATGGATCAGGTCTATTCCAATTTTGGAGAGACCATTACGTTAAGCAGGAGATAATATGGGTCGAAAAGTACATCCAGTCGGATTTCGTCTCAACATTAACAGGCCATGGGAAGGGCGTTGGTACGCCGAAGGTAAAGAATACACTGATCAGCTTCATCAAGATCTGGCTTTACGCGAGGTAGTACGTAATCAAAATGATAAAGCCGGTGTATCACTGGTAGAAGTCGAACGCTATCCTGGCAAGGTAAAAGTTGTTGTTCACACTGCCAAACCTGGTATTCTCATTGGCCGTAAAGGTGAAAATGTAAAACTGGTTCGCCAAAACCTTGAGAGCATTACCGGCAAGAAAATTGATCTCGAGATCAAAGAGATCAAGAGCCCCGATACTGATGCTTTCTTGGTAGCAGAAAACATTGCCAGCCAGATCGAGCGACGTGTGAGCTATCGCCGTGCAATGAAACGCGCCATTCAACAAGCTTTACGGCAGGGCGCGAAAGGTGTCAAGATCGAAGTTGCTGGTCGCTTAAGTGGTGCAGAAATGGCACGAACCGTCATTTTACGTGAAGGCCAGGTACCACTTCAGACACTACGTGCTGATATTGATTTCGCTCTCACTGAAGCTTCAACCACCTATGGACAAATTGGTATCAAAGTGTGGATCTATCGTGGCGAAGTGATCATGGGCGAAGAAGAAAAGGTTGAGACAACCGAAGGTGTTTACGTTAGTGAATAGATATTCCGCCAGGATGGACTTCTGGCGATTGGGAAAGAGGTAGCGACTATGTTAATGCCAAAGCGTGTTAAATACCGCAAACAGCAACGTGGCCGAATGCGTGGAAAAGCATTACGCGGTGCCGAATTAACCTTCGGTGAATATGGTTTGCAGGCATTGGAACCCGGTTGGGTTACTGCCCGCCAAATCGAAGCCGCACGCCGTGCTTTGGTACGCGTGATGAAACGCCGCGGTAAATTGTGGATCCGCATTTTCCCTGACCATCCATATACACAAAAACCACCAGAAACCCGTATGGGTAAAGGAAAAGGGAATGTGGAGTACTGGGTGGCAGTTGTGCGGCCCGGTAGAATTATGTTCGAAGTTGGTGGATTACCTGATGCAGTATCTGTTGAAGCACTAGAACAAGCAGCTTATAAATTCTCGATCCAAACCAAGGTAATTGCACGACATGAAATTGCAGGAGAACCAGAATGGATCTAAAAGATATTCGACTGTTATCTACAGAGGAACTGAAAACAAAACAGGCTAATACCCGTCAGGAATATATGAACCTGCGGTTCCAAATGGTGACCGGGCAACTGACTGATACCAGCCGATTACGACAGGTACGCCGTCAGATTGCACAATTCGAGACGATTTTGCATGATCGCGAGCTGGAAGCCATGAAAGAAGGTGCAAAATGAATGAGCGACGTCGTTTAACTGGCGTTGTCATCAGTGATAAGATGACCAATACCGTAGTAGTGCAGATAAGCCGCACATATCGTCATCCGCTTTATCGGAAGGTTGTGCATGCGAAAAATAAAATTTATGCACATGACGAATTAGGCAGCAAAATCGGAGACCAGGTATGTGTGGTTGAAACGAAACCGATTTCTCGCACCAAACGATGGGTTGTAGAAGCAATCTTGACGCATAATGAAGCAGCAGCATCTCCCATAGTTGAAGGAGAGCAGGCATGATACAACAAGAGAGCCGTCTAAAAGTTGCTGACAACACAGGTGCACGTGAATTATTGGTGATCCAGGTAGTTGGTGGCACCCGCAGGCGCTATGGCTATGTTGGTGACCTGGTTGTTGCAACCGTAAAATCAGCAGCACCTCAAGGGTCTGTCAAGAAAAGCGAAATCGTGAAAGCAGTTATTGTTCGCTGCTCGAAAGCATGGCGCAGAGAAGATGGTTCGACCATCCGATTTGATGATAATGCCGCTGTAATTCTAGACACCGATGGTGAAAATCCAAAAGGCACCCGCATTTTTGGTCCTGTTGCCCGTGAATTGCGCGAGAAGGGTTACATGAAAATTGTCTCTCTTGCACCAGAAGTGATCTAATCGAGAGAGCAAAGGAGCTAGACGATGAAAGTCAAAATTCACAAGGGTGATACCGTTGAGGTAATCAGCGGACGAACAGAAGACAAAGGAAAACGTGGTGAGGTCATCAAAGTATTACCAGATGATAGTACTGTAGTGATACAGGGAATCAATATTCGCACCAAACACCAGCGACAGGTTCAGAGTCAGGGGCGTACCGTCAATCCTGGCAAAGTACGATACGAAGGACCTATTGCGATATCCAATGTGAAGCTGGTTTGCCCGAAGTGTAATAAAGCCACGCGGGTTAGCATACGCCGTGAAGGTGATAAAGTCCAGCGTGTTTGTAAAAAATGCGATTCAATACTGGAAGAATAAGGCCTACCCGGGAGATTGCACATGAACAAGATGAAAGAACAGTATCAAAAAGAGGTAGTGCCCGCCTTATTGAAAGCGTTAAATGTGGACACTGTAATGCAGGTTCCGCGCATTCAAAAAGTGGTAGTAAACATTGGTTTAGGTGAAGCTCTTGATAATCCAAAAGCTTTAGATGCAGCTGCAAGTGATCTGACTCAGATCACCGGACAGAAGCCTGTGATTACCAAAGCACGAAAGAGTATCGCCAATTTTAAGTTGCGTGAAGGCAGAACCATAGGCGCCAAAGTAACCCTGCGTGGTGAAAAAATGTGGGCGTTTTTGGATCGTTTGATGAATATTGTGTTGCCCCGTGTACGTGATTTCCGTGGTGTATCGCCAGATGCCTTTGATGGCCGTGGCAATTACACCCTGGGTCTGCGTGAACAGTTGATCTTCCCTGAAATCGAATACGATAAGATTGACAAAGTACGTGGTATGGAAATTACGTTAGTCACAACGGCGACTTCAGATGATCAGGCTGCATTGCTTCTGCAATTATTAGGCATGCCTTTCAGGAAAGGATAATATGGCAAAGAAGTGCATGGAATACCGTGAGATGCGACGGGCGAATCCTATTCAGGTTCGGAACCGCTGTAGAATTTGTGGACGACCACGTGGCTATATGCGCCGGTTTGGCATGTGCCGCATCTGTTTTCGCGAAACCGCACTAAAGGGGCAAATACCTGGTGTTAGAAAGTCCTCATGGTAGGCCCGGTGGGAGATAGTAGATATGAGTGTTAACGATCCTATTGCAGATATGTTGACCAGAATTCGCAATGCCATGATCGCAGGGCAATCCCTGGTGGCAATGCCTGATTCGAAATTGAAAGTAGAAATTGCCCGTATCCTCAAAGAAGAAGGCTTCATTGAAGGGTATGAGCAAGCTTCGGATGAAACTCATCCAGTACACCGAACCTTGCGGGTGCGCTTGAAATATATTGGCGAACGCCGGGAACGCAAACCTGTCATTTCCGGGCTTGTTCGTGTCAGTAGACCCGGTCGCAGAGTGTATACCCGAAAGCAGGAGATTCCCTGGGTACTTTCAGGTTTGGGTATCACAATCGTATCTACACCTAAAGGTGTTATGACTGGGCAAAGAGCCCGCCAATTGGGTGTAGGTGGTGAAATCATCTGCAAGGTCTGGTAGGCCGAGTAGGTAAGGAGGATGTAAAGTGTCTCGTATTGGACGATTACCGGTTACCGTACCCGCAGGTGTAGAAATTAAGATCAATGGCAATGAGCTTTATGTCAAAGGTCCTAAAGGCGAACTGCGCCGAGAATTCTTACCCGCTGTTTCGGTAGCCCTTGAAGAAGGAAATCTCGTAGTTACTAGAAGTTCTGATGAAGCAAGTGTACGCGCTATTCATGGCACAACTCGAGCTTTGATTCATAACATGGTGACGGGAGTAAGCACTGGTTTTAAAAAAGTGCTTGAGATAGATGGTGTTGGTTACCGGGCAGAAATGGATGGTCAAGTTCTGGTACTTTACCTGGGCTTCTCGCATCCAGTAAGAATTGAGCCACCAAGTGGTATTCATTTTGAAGTGGACTCAAAAACCCGCCAGATTACCATTCACGGGTTTGATAATGAACAGTTAGGTCAATTAACGTCGGATATTCGGAAATTACGACCACCAGAACCTTACAAAGGGAAAGGTATTCATTACCTGGGTGAGAGGATCCGTCGCAAAGCTGGCAAAGCTGGTAAAGCAAAGAAGTAAGGTGAAATATGGCGAAATTATCTCGTTCTGATGCACGTGAAAAACGACACCGCCGTGTTCGTAAGCATATTGCTGGAACACCTGAGCGACCGCGGTTATGCGTATTCCGCTCTTTGGCTGAAATTTATGTCCAGGTGATAGATGACGAGGCTGGAAATACCATCGCTTCTGCTTCTACAGTTGATCAGGAACTACGAGAACAACTGAAGGATATGAAGAAAACCGAACAGGCAAAACTGATCGGGAAGACGGTAGCCAACCGGGCAAAAGAAAAAGGTGTAAAAGAAGTGGTATTTGACCGCGGTGGTTATCAATATATTGGTCGCGTTAAAGCGCTGGCAGATGCTGCCCGCGAAGCTGGGCTTGAGTTTTAGTCCGGGCGATTGGGAAAATTGAGGAAAAGATTATGGATTTAGTCGAATATCAACCTCTTGAAGAACAGATCGATGAGCGCGTGATTGAAATTGCTCGTGTTGCCAAAGTTGTAAAAGGCGGTCGCAGATTTCAATTTCGTGTAACCGTTGTCATTGGTGATAATCACGGCAAAATTGGTCTGGGTATTGGAAAGGCAAATGCAGTACCGGATGCCATGCGCAAAGCCAGTGAAAGGGCAAGAAAAAAGATGGTGAATGTTCCCCTTTCGGGCACGACCATTACTCACCCGATCACAGCCAAAGTGGGTGGCTCGATCGTACTGCTGAAACCTGCTTCTCCTGGTACAGGTGTTATTGCAGCAGGTGGCATTCGTGCTGTTTGTGAAGCTGCTGGCATTCGTGACATTCTTACCAAATCGATGGGTAGTGCAAATGTTTTGAATGTGGTGAAAGCTACATTTGAAGCACTTGGAGAACTGAAAGACCCGGCTATTGAAGCCAACCATCGCGGCAAACCAGAAAAAGAATTGATACCTTTCTGGGAGCGGAGGAAAAATGGTTAAGAAGAAGGAAACAGTAAAAATGCTGCGTGTCACGCTGGTAAAGAGTGTGATATGTTCACCCGAACGCCAAAAAGCAACTGTGCATGCATTGGGTTTGAACAAACTCAACCAGACCGTTGAACATGTTGATTCTCCAGCAATTCGTGGAATGTTGGCGAAAGTAAGCCATCTCATCCATGTGGAAGAGCAGGTGTAGTAATGAAACTGAATGACTTAATGCCCAACAAGGGTGCAAAAAAGAATCGCAAGCGCCTTGGAATTGGTATCTCGGCTGGTGGTGGAAAGACTGCCGGTCGTGGTACTAAAGGCGAAGGCGCCCGAAGTGGTCAGGGTGGTCACCTTTACCGTCAGGGTGGTAACCTGCCTTTTTACCGGCGGTTACCTTTCATCCGAGGTGAAGGTTTTACCCCTCCATTCCAGGTGAAGTATAACGAAGTAAATTTATCTCAACTTGGTGGTTTTAAAGCCAATGCAGAAGTAAATCCAACCACATTGGCAGAAGCAAATTTGTTAAGCAAAGTTGCTAACCCCGTTGTTATTATGGGGCGTGGTGAAGTGAATGTGCCATTGAAAGTATGTGTACATCGTATCACCAGCGGAGCTCGTGCAAAAATCGAAGCCGCTGGCGGCTCGATTGAACTTATAAGCTAAGCAAATAGAAGGAGAATCGCGAATGAAGCGATCGCCCTGGCGTTATTTATGGAAGTCTGAAGATATTCGTAAAAAACTGCTGATCACACTGTTTTTACTTGTGCTCTACCGGTTGGCAGCGAATATCCCTGTACCAGGAATCAACCGCGAAGTCTTGGGTGCACTTTCAACTGCTGGCGGAGCATCTGGTAATTTGTTCAACTTGCTTGATCTGCTTTCGGGTGGAACTGTTTCGAACTTCTCCATCCTGGCAATGGGTGTTTACCCATACATCACCGCACAAATTATCATTCAACTCCTGGTACCAATCATCCCGGCATTAGAACGCAGGTTGAAGGATAACCCCCGAGAAGGGCAAAAATGGATGGAAAAATGGACCGTCATTCTGACCATCCCTATGGCTTTGC